>JAGWNA010000001.1 GCA_028871555.1 Lysobacteraceae bacterium | reverse complement strand
GGGGTGAGCACGGCGACCAGGTCGGCGCCCTTGACCGCCTCGCCCGGCTCCAGCACGGTGAAGCCCTCGGCCTTGGCCTTGTGCCAGGTCGGGCCGTTCGGGCGCAGGCCGATCACCACGTCGAGGCCGGAATCGCGCAGGTTCAGCGCGTGGGCGCGGCCCTGGCTGCCGTAGCCGAGCACCGCGATGCGCGCCTTGGCGAGGGGGTTCGGATTGCTGTTGCTGCTCATGCGGTGACTCCTTGGTCGGTATGGGTATGGATTGGTTTGGCCGTCTGGACGGCTGTAGCGGGATGGGTGTTGGCGCCGTCGGAGGCCGAGCCGACCAGGCGGGCGTACTTGGCCAGGGCGCCGACGGTGACCTTGGGCGCGGGCGGACGCCAGCCGGCGCGGCGGCTTTCCAGGTCGGCGTCGGTGGAAAGCGTGCGGGCGACCGCGTCGATCGCGATGCGGTCGCCTTCCTTGAGCAGGGCGATCGGGCCGCCGCGCACCGCTTCCGGCGCGACGTGGCCGACCATGAAGCCGTGGGTGGCGCCGGAGAAGCGGCCGTCGGTGATCAGCGCCACGTCGTTGCCGAGGCCGCGGCCGACCAGCGCCGCGGTGACGCCGAGCATCTCGCGCATGCCCGGTCCGCCGGCCGGCCCCTCGTTGCGGATCACGATGACGTCGCCGGCATGGATCCGGTCGCCCTGCACCGCGGCGAAGGCTTCCTCTTCGCTTTCGAACACGCGCGCCGTGCCCTCGAAATTGCCGCTCTTGCCGGCCAGCTTGAGGATGCAACCCTCCGGCGCAAGGTTGCCGTACAGGATCGAATAGCCGCCGCGCGGCTTCAGCGGAGCGCTCACCGGATGGACCACGTCCTGCGATGTGGCGCGCGGCGCGGCGGCCGCTTCGGCGAACAGGCTGCGGCCGGTGACGGTGGGGGCGTCCTCCAGCATGCCGGCGGCGATCAGCTCCTGCGCCACGCGCGCGCTGCCGCCGGCGCCGAACAGCTCGACCGCGGTGTAGCGCCCGCCGGGCAGCAGGTCGGCGATCACCGGGGTTTGCACCGAGGCCGGTTCGAAGTCCTCGATGGACCACGGCACGCCGGCTTCGCGGGCGATCGCCAGCAGGTGCAGGATCGCGTTGGTCGAGCCGGCGGTGGCGGCGACCATCCGCGCCGCGTTGCGCAGCGAGGTGCGGGTGATCAGTTCGCGCGGCGTGCGGTTCGCCGCCAGGCACTCCACCACCAGCTCGCCGCAGCGGTAGGCCGCCGCGCCCTTGGCCGGATGGGTGGCCGGGATGTCGTTGTAGCCCAGCGGCGACAGGCCCAGCGTGGACAGCACCATCGCCATCGTGTTGGCGGTGAACTGGCCGCCGCAGGCGCCGGCGCCGGGGCAGGCGTCGCGTTCGACCGCGGCCAGTTCGGCGTCGTCGATGGTGCCGGCACCGTAGGCGCCGACCGCTTCGAACACCTGCTGGATGGTGATCGGATGATTCTTGTGCGTGCCGTGCGCGATGCTGCCGCCGTACAGCGCCACGCCGGGGATGTTCAGCCGGGCCAGCGCCATCGCCGCGGCCGGAATCGTCTTGTCGCAGCCGCACAGGACCACCATCGCGTCGAGGCAATGGCCATCCACCGCCAGCTCGATCGAATCGGCGATCACCTCGCGGCTGACCAGCGAGGCGCGCATGCCCGAGGTGCCCATCGCGATGCCGTCGGTGACCGCGATGGTGTTGAACTCGATCGGCGTGCCGCCGGCGGCACGGATGCCGGCGGCGGCCTCGACCGCCAGCTCGCGCAGGTTGAGGTTGCACGGGCTCACGTTGGACCAGGTGTGCACCACCGCCACCAGCGGGCGGGCGATGGCCTTGTCGTCCAGCCCGGTCGCGCGCAGCATCGCGCGGGCGGGTGCACGGTCGGGGCCGCTCTTGATCAGATCACTGCGCATGACAACTCCATGTTTGGAACGATGAATGTCCCCCTGCGTGCAGGGACGGGGAGGGGTGGCGCCGAGGAGAGTCGGCATGCACTGGGGCAAGTGCCCGTGCCTCACGCACGCAGGGGGAGCAAGGCGTGGACGCGGTCGGCGTCCGGTAATGGCGTGGCGGCGGGATCAGCCGCATGCGCGTACACCGCTGAAAAAGGCCCGGCCGGTGTTCACCTGATCGGCCAGCGCGACCAGCACCGCATCGCGAACCGCGTCGGTGCCGGCATGGCCGCCGATGTCGCGGCTGCGTGGCCCGTGCTCCAGCACCCGGGCGACGGCGGCCTCGATCGCCAGCGCTTCGGCTTCCAGTCCCAGCGAATGGCGCAGCAGCAGCGCGGCGGAGAGGATCGCGCCGATGGGATTGGCCACGCCGGTGCCGGCGATGTCCGGCGCCGAGCCGTGGATCGGTTCGTACAGGCCGCAGTAACCGTCGCCCAGCGAGGCCGAGGGCAGCAGGCCGAGCGAGCCGGCCAGCGCGGCCGCCTCATCGGTGAGGATGTCGCCGAACAGGTTCTCGGTGACCACCACGTCGTAGCGTGCCGGGTGGCTCAGCAGCAGCATCGCCATCGAGTCGACCAGCTGGTGCTCCACCTTCACGTCGGGGTAGTCGGCGGCGATGCGCTGCACCGTGTTGCGCCACAGCCGCGAGGTTTCCAGAACGTTGGCCTTGTCCACCGAGGTGAGCTGGCGGCGACGGCCGCGCGCCAGCTCGAACGCGCGGCGCACCACCCGTTCGATCTCGGCCACGGTGTACTTGCATTCGTCGGTGGCGGTGTCGGCCGTGCGCGTTTTCGCGCCGAAGTAGGCGCCGCCGGTCAGTTCGCGCACGAACAGCACGTCGACGCCCTTGAGCCGCTCGCTCTTCAGCGGCGACAGCGCGGCCAGCGCCGGATGCACCTGCAGCGGGCGCAGGTTGGCATACACCCCGAGCGCGGCGCGCAAGGCCAGCAGGCCCTGTTCCGGTCGCACCGGAGCGTTCGGGTCGGACCATTTCGGCCCGCCGACCGCACCCAGCAATACCGCATCGGCCTTCCGGCATGCCGCCAGCGAGGCGCCCGGCAGCGGTTCGCCGCAGGCATCGATGGCACAGCCGCCGATCGCGTGCTGCTCGAAATCGAATTCGTGCCCGTAGTGTTCGGCCACCGCTTCCAGCACGGCGACTGCCGCCGCGGTGACCTCGGTGCCGACACCGTCGCCGGGCAGGGTGACGATGTGCGCCTTCATGCCGCTTGCTCCTGTTGCTGGTGTTCGTAACAAGTGATCGCGTCCACGTGCTGCAGCAGATAGCCGAGCTGGTCGACACCGTTGAGCAGACAGTGCCGCGCGAACGGTTCGAGCTTGAACGCGATGTGGCCGCCGTCGGGCAGTTCGATGAACTCGCCACGCACGTCGATCGACAGCTCGATGCCCGGGTGCTCGAGCAGCCAGCGGTGCTCGGCCTCGGACACCACGATGGCGAGCAGGCCGTTCTTCAGCGCGTTGTTGCGGAAAATGTCCGCGATCTCGCTGCACAGCACCGCCTGGAGCCCGAAGTCGAGCAGCGCCCACGGCGCGTGTTCGCGCGACGAGCCGCAACCGAAGTTGCGTCCCGCGACCAGAATCGCGCAGCCCCTGGCCTGCGGCTGGTTCAGCGGAAAGGCCGGGTTGTCGCTGCCGTCGGCCTGGTAGCGCCAGTCGTGGAAGCACAGCCGGCCCAGCCCTTCGCGCGTGGTGGTGGTGAGGAAGCGCGCCGGGATGATGCGGTCGGTGTCGATGTTCTCGTCCGCCAGCACGGCGGTGCGCGAGTGGATGCGGGTGACGGGCTGCATCAGAAAACCTCCGAAGGGCAAAGTCCCTTCTCCCCACTGGGGAGACACATCGGCAGGACTGCCGATGTGTGCGGCGCAAGCCGCCCGAAGGGTGAGTGCCAGGGATGGCACGAATACAGGTGCCCCGAAGGGGCGGATGAGGGGCGGGTGCTCGCCCCGCTGCAATGCAAGGGCGCGCTCTTCGCGTTGGCCTCCTCTCCCCTGCGGGGAGAGGATTGAGGCGAGGGGCGGGGGCTCGCCGTGTCGTTGATCAGAGTGGGCTTCGATGTGGCTTTTGCGTCGGCGTGGCTCCTCACCCCAGCTCTCTCCCCGCAGGGGAGAGGGAGCACGTCGCGGCAGTCGTGGGCTTTCATGCCGCTACCTCCGCCAGGTACTCGCGCGGATCGGCGATGCGCCCCGCCACGGCCGAGGCGGCCGCGGTGGCGGGGCTGGCCAGCACGGTGCGCGCGCCCTTGCCCTGGCGGCCTTCGAAATTGCGGTTGGAGGTGCTCACCACCAGCTGGCCGGGCTGCGCCAGGTCGCCGTTCATCGCGATGCACATCGAGCAGCCCGGCACGCGCCATTCGGCGCCGGCGGCGCAGAACACCTCGTGCAGCCCCTCGCGCTCGGCGTCGCGGCGCACCGCCTCGGAACCGGGCACCACCAGCATGCGCACGCCCTCGGCGATGCGCCGGCCGCGCAACACGCCGGCCGCCTCGCGCAGGTCGGACAGCCGCGAGTTGGTGCAGCTGCCGACGAACACCACGTCCACCGGCGTGCCCTGCATCGGCTGGCCGGGCTCGCTCTTCATGTAGTCCAGTGCACGGCGCTCCTGCGCGTTGCACGCGGCCGGCACCGGCGCATCCATCGCGATCGCCATGCCCGGGTGGGTGCCATAGGTCACCGTCGGCTTCACCTTGCCGGCATCGATGCGCACCTCGCGGTCGTACTGCGCACCGGCATCGCTGGGCAGCTGGCGCCAGCGCGCCACGGCGGCGTCCCAGGCCGCGCCCTGCGGTGCCTGCGGGCGGCCCTTCAGCCACGCGAAGGTGGTTTCGTCCGGCGCGATCAGGCCCGCGCGCGCGCCGGCTTCGATCGACATGTTGCACACCGTCATGCGCTCTTCCATCGACAGCGCCTGGACTGCCGGGCCGCGATACTCGATGACATGCCCGGTGCCGCCGTCGACGCCGATCCGGCCGATGATGTGCAGGATCAGGTCCTTGGCGCCGACGCCTTTCGGCAACTGGCCGTCCACATGGATGGCGAGGGTTTTCGGCCTGCGCTGCAGCAGGCACTGGGTCGCCATCACGTGGCCGACCTCGGTGGTGCCGATGCCGAACGCCAGCGCGCCGAACGCGCCGTGGGTGGAGGTGTGGCTGTCGCCGCAGACGATGGTCATGCCCGGCCGGGTCGCCCCCAGCTCCGGGCCGATCACGTGCACGATGCCGCGGTCGGCACTGTCCCAGCCGTGCAGCGCGACGCCGAACTCGCGGCAGTTCGTCTCCAGCTTCGTGACCTGCGCCCTGGCCTCGTCGTTCGCATAGGGCCGCTCGCCGTCGCTGCCGGCGGGCAGGGTCGGGGTGGAATGGTCCAGCGTGGCCAGCATGCGGTCCGGGCGGCGCAACTTCAGACCGCGCTCGCGCAGCTCGCTGAACGCCTGCGGCGAAGTGACCTCGTGCACCAGGTGCAGATCCACATACAGGATCGCCGGCGTGTCGGCGCTCTCGGCGACGACGACATGCGCGTCCCAGATCTTCTCGAACAGCGTGCGCGCGCTCATGCGGATACTTCCATGGAGGCCGGCTCTTTTTGAGGAGTGCGGCCATGGATGGCCGCTTGTTGATCTTCGCGGTCAGGGACGACCGCAGTGGATGAAGTCGTGCGGCCATGGATGGCCGCTTGTTGATCTTCGCGGTCAGGGACGACCGCAGTGGATGAAGTCGTGCGGCCACGGATGGCCGCGTCTTGATCTTCGCGGTCAAGGGCGACCGCACGAGATGCCTCCTTGTCCACGTACTCCAGCCAGCCCCGGCGATCCTCGGTGCGGCCGTCGAACAGGCCGAAGAACGCCTGCTGCAGCGCGCGGGTGATCGGCCCGGGTTCGCCCCTGCCCACCGTCTTGCGGTCGACCGAACGCACCGGGGTGATTTCGGCGGCGGTGCCGGTCATGAAGATTTCGTCGGCGCTGTACAGCGCCTCGCGCGGCAGGTCGCGCTCTTCCAGGGTCAGGCCGAGATCCGCCGCCAGCGCGATCACCGAGTCGCGGGTAATCCCGGCCAGGATGCCGGCGCTGGTCGGCGGGGTCAGCAGCTTGCCCTTCTTCACCAGGAACAGGTTCTCACCCGCGCCCTCGCTGAGCAGGCCGTTGTGGCCCAGCGCGATGCCTTCGTCGTAGCCGCCGCGGCGTGCCTCGGCGGCGATCAGCTGGCTCGACAGATAATTGCCGCCGGCCTTGGCCCAGCTCGGCAGGGTATTCGGTGCGGGGCGGTGCCAGGACGACACGCACACGTCGGCGCCTTTTTCGATCGCCTCGCCGAGATAGGCGCCCCAGTCCAGTGCCATGATCGCCACCTCCACCGGTGCGCCCTGCTTCGGCAGCACGCCCAGCCCGCCGGCGCCGCGGAACACGATTGGCCGTACGTAGGCCGAGCGCATGCCGTTCGCGCGGATCAGCTCCAGGCAGGCGGTGCTGATCTCGTCCTCGCTGTAGCCGATGGCGATGTCGTACACGCGCGCCGACTCGAACAGGCGTTGCGTGTGGTCGGCCAGGCGGAAATAGGCCGGACCGTTCGGCGTGGCATACACGCGCTCGCCCTCGAACACCGACGAACCGTAGTGCAGCGCGTGCGTGGAGACGTGGACGGTGGCCTCGGCCCAGGGCTTGATGCGGCCGTTGTGCCAGAGGAAGGCGGTGTTCATGGATGGATCCTCGGGGTTGCCAGGGGGGCGAGGGTTGCCGGCCGGCGACTGGCCGGCGACTGCCGCTCGATGTGGTTGACGATGGCCAGTGCGGCCAGCGCGGCGGCCTCGACGATGTCGGTGCTGACGCCATGGCCGGTCCATTCGCGTTCGCCGTGGCGTACGGTCAGCTGCGCCTGACCTTGCGCGTCGCCACCCTCGCTGACCGAGCGCACCTGGAAGTCGGTCAGCTCGAGGTCGTTGCCGGTGGCCCGTTCGATCGCGCGCAATACGGCATCCACCGGGCCGTCGCCGATCGACGCCTCGCTGGCTTCGCGGCCGTCGTCATGGGCCAGCTTCACCGAGGCCGAGGCGCTGCCGCCCAGATGGGTGGCGGTGTTGAGCTGCACGATGCGCCAGGGGCCGGCCGCATCCGGATCCTGGCCCAGCGCGATCGCTTCCAGATCCTCGTCGTGGATGGCACGCTTCTTGTCGGCCAGCGCCTTGAAGCGGGCGAAGATCGCGTCCATCCCGGCGTCGTCCGGCGCATGGCCCAGCGTCTGCAGGCGCTGGCGCAGCGCGGCGCGGCCCGAATGCTTGCCCAGCACCAGCCGGGGCTCGGCGATGCCGACGTCCTGCGGGCGCATGATCTCGTAGGTGCCGCGGTGCTTGAGCATGCCGTGCTGATGGATGCCGGCCTCGTGCGCAAACGCGTTGTCGCCGACGATCGCCTTGTTGCGCTGTACCATCTGGCCGGTCAGCTGGGTCAGCAGGCGCGAGGTGGGATGCAGCTTGCGGGTGTCGACGCGGGTGTCGATGCCGAAGTGCGCGGCGCGCACCTTCAGCGCCATCACGACTTCCTCCAGTGCCGCATTGCCGGCACGCTCGCCGATGCCGTTGATGGTGCATTCCACCTGGCGTGCGCCAGCGCCGATCGCAGCCATGGAGTTGGCCACCGCCATGCCCAGGTCATCGTGGCAGTGGCTGGAGAAGATCACCTGATCCGCGCCCCGCACATGCCGCCGCAGCCAGGCGAACAGCTCCGCGATCTCCGCCGGCGTGGTGTAGCCGACCGTGTCGGGCGCGTTGAGCGTGGTGGCGCCGGCGGCCACTGCGACGCTGAACACTTCGGCGAGGAATTCCGGTTCGGTGCGCAGCGCGTCTTCGGCGGAGAACTCCACCTCGTGGCACAGCCCGCGCGCGCGCTCCACGCCGGCCGCCGCCGCGTCGATCACCTGCGCCTTGCTCATGCCCAGCTTGTGCTCGCGGTGCAGCGGGCTGGTCGAGAGGAACACATGGATGCGCGAGTGCCGGGCCGCCTCCAGTGCGCGGCCGGCGGCATCGATGTCGCCGGCCTGGCAACGCGCCAGGCCGCACACCGTGGTGCTCTTGAGGGTACGGGCGATCTGGGCCACTGCGGCGAAGTCGTCGGGCGAGGCCTGCGGAAAGCCGGCCTCGAGGATGTCCACGCCCAGCGCCTCCAGCGCCTGCGCCATGCGCAGCTTGGCGCGACGATCCATCGAGAAGCCCGGAGCCTGCTCGCCATCGCGCAAGGTGGTGTCGAAAATGCGCACGCGCTCGGCTGCGGCGCCGACGCTGCCGGGTGCTGCGGTTGCTTTGCTTGATTCGGGGTTCATCGCTGGCTCCGTTGATGTCGAGCCGAAGGCAACAAAAAACCCCGCGCCGTTGCCGGTGCGGGGTTCTTCGGGAGTCTTCAGGTTGTTTTCTATCTACCTGGACACATGCCCTCAGCCCGCACCTCCGTTGGTAATGAGGAGGACGAGTACGAGCGCAAGAAGAAGCGTGCCGCGCAGTTGCAACAGGCCGTGAACCGTCGTTCGACGGATCATTACGGTGTTGCTGCGGGGGCTGCTGCGTTGCGACATGATTCGACCATAGGGCAGCTTGTACGGCGGCGTCAACAGTTTCATGTGAAATTTGTTGATCGGGTGTGTTCGGACGTCCAGAAGTCCAGACGATATCCGGGTGCCGCCGTGGATGCCCGCGGCAGTCACCGGGTCAGCCAGTCGTGCAATGCCGCGTCGGTGGCGGCCAGCGGTTCGGCGCTGGCGCTGCGCGCGAGCATGCTCGCCAGCGCTGCGGGGACCGCAAGCGGATGTCCGATCAGCGGCTCCACCACGCCTTCGAACTTGGCCGGATGCGCGGTGGCGACCACTGTCCAGTCCGCCGTATCGCCGGCCGCGCGCAACCGGTCGAGCCGATGCACCGCGGTCGCGGTATGCGGGCAGAACACTTCGTCGTGATCCCGTGCGTGGTGGGCGATGGTGTGCCGGATCGCCGTGTCGTCGACGCTGTGCGCCTGCAACAAGGCGCGCAGCATGGCCGGGTCGGGAAAGGTCCAGCGCAATCGCTCGAAGTTGCTCGGCGCACCCACGTCCATCGCATTGGCCAGCGTCGCCACGGCGTCGCGGGGGCGGTAATCGGCGCCGGAGAAGAACTCCGGCAGGGTGGCGTTGGCATTGCAGGCCAGCTGCACCTCGCCGATCGGCAGGCCGATCGCGCGCACCCACAGGCAGGCCATGGCATTGCCGAGGTTGCCGGTGGGCACGATCACGTTCAGCGGCGTGCCGTGCCCGCGCCACCAGCCAAGCGCGGCGTGCGCGTAGTAGCTCATCTGCGGCAGCAGGCGGCCGAGGCTGATGCTGTTGGCCGAGGACAGCGGCACCGCGGCCTGCAGGCCGGCGTCGTTGAGGGCGGCCTTGACCATGCGCTGGCAGTCGTCGAAGCGTCCGGCCACGCGCAGCGCGGCCACGTTGTCGCCGAAGCAGCCGAGCTGGTGCGCCTGGCGCGGCGAGACCAGGCCGTCCGGATACAGGATCACCACGCGCACGTTGGGCTGGCGATGGAACGCGGCGGCCACCGCGGCGCCGGTATCGCCCGAGGTGGCGACCAGGATCGTCAGCGGTCGCGCGTCCGCACGCGGCAAACGACGCATGCAGGCGGCCAGGAAACGCGCGCCGACATCCTTGAACGCGGCGGTCGGGCCGTGGAACAACTCCAGCACGTTGGCGTTGCCGTAGGCCAGCGGTCGCAGCGGCGTGTGCAGGTCGAGCGCCTCGGCGCAGATCGCGGGCAGCTCGGCGGCCAGGGCATCGCCGGCGAAGAACGGCGCGAGCAACGTCGCGGCGCTGTCGGCGAGCGTGCCGTGCGGGTCGAAGGCGGCCGGGTCCAGTTGTGGCAGCGCCTCGGGCACGTAGAGTCCGCCGTCCGGGGCGAGCCCGGCGGTGATCGCCTGCCCGATGGTTACCGCCGGGCTGCCGCCGCGCGTGCTGTGATAATGGATCGTTTCGCTCATGCTCGCCTCGAACCGCAGGAGCGCACCTTGTGCGCGATGCCTTTGACCCGGTTCAAAAGCGCAGCGCCGACGCGCTGATCGCGCGCAGGGTGCGCTCTAGGAGCCTGTCGGACTTTGGTTGGCCGGTCTGCGAATCCGTCTGCGCGGTCCATATTTCCGCCGATTTGCGGGTCCATAGAACCACTATGGACCCGCAAATCGGCAAAAATCTGTCCTCGCCCAGCCGAATTCTCGCCTCGACCACCAAAGCCCGACAGGCTCCTAGGAGTGGCGCTCATGGCTGGACCCCGTGGTCGAGGGAGTCGATCAACGCGGCGGCCGGCCCGTTGACCGGCGACACCCAGGCGTCGCTGTCCAGCCCGGCTTCGGCGAACGCGGCCTGCATCGCGCTGCCGACGGCCTCGGCGTCGGCACGCCGCTCGTACCAGCCGAACACGCTGGGGCCGGCGCCGGAGATGCTGGCGCCCATGGCGTGATGGTCCAGCGCCGCCTGCTTGACCTGCGCGAAAGCCGGTATCAACGGGGCACGGCGCGGTTCCACCAGCACGTCCTTCAAGCCTTCGCGCACCAGGGCCGCATCGCCGCGCCAGCAGCCGGCCAGCACCAGCGCGAGGTTCGCGCTTTGCGCGACGAATTCGCCCAGCGCGTAATGGCCGGCCAGTGCCGCGCGCGCCTTGCGGGTTTCCAGCACGACGTGCGGATGCACCAGCGCGCAATGCCAGTCGGCCGGCACGGGAATCCGCAGCAGGCGGTCGTGGGTGGCCAGCACCAGACCGCCGAGCAGCATCGCGCCGAGGTTGTCGCCGTGGCGGCTGCCGCTGGCCAGCGCCTCGCCATCCAGCGCAAAGCCGTACAGCGCCTCGCGCGGCAGCGGCTGCGCCAGCAACGCGTTGGCGGCGACCAGTGCCGCCACGCAGGAAGCGGCCGAACCGCCCATGCCCGAACCCAGCGCGATGCCCTTGTGCAGCACCAGTTCGAAGCCGTGTTGCAGGCCGAGCGCCTTGCGCAGGGACAGCAGGGCGACCCCGGCGGTGTTCTGCCGCGGATCGGTCGGCAGTTCGGCGACGCAGCCGTGGATCGCCGCGATGCGCACTTGCGGCGCGTCGATGCGGCGCACTTCGGCGCGATCGCCGGCACCGGCCAGGCTGTGGCCGAGCAGGTCGAAGCCGACCGCCACGTTGCCGACGCTGGCGGGCGCGAAGGCACGGGCGAGTTGCAGCTGTGCGGGACGACGGGGCGGGGCCATGGCGGGTTCCGGCAGATCGGTACTCAGGAGATCGGCACTCATGAAGCCGGCGTTCATGCGCGCGCCTCCAGCGATTCGACGATGCGCAGCAAGTCGGCAAACACGCCGGCGGCGGTGACTTCCGGGCCGGCACCGGGACCCTGCACCAGCATCGGATTATCGCAGTAGCGACGGGTGCTGAACTGCACCACGTTGTCGGTGAGCCGGGTATGGGCGAACGCATGCGTGGCCGGCAGCACGGCCAGCCGAACGCTGGCGCGGCCGTGCCGATCCAGGTGGGCGACGTGGCGCAGCACGCCACCCTCGGCGCGCGCCGCGGCCAGCTTGGCGGCCATCGGCGCATCCAGTTCGTCCAGCCGCTCGAGGCAGGCCTCCAGCGGCAGCGCGGCGATGGCGGGCGGCACCAGGCTTTCCACCGCCACGTCCTCCATCGACAGCGGCCAGCCGGCCTCGCGCGCCAGGATCACCAGCTTGCGTGCCACATCGATACCCGACAGGTCGTCGCGCGGATCGGGCTCGGTATAGCCCAGCGCATGCGCCTCGCGCACCAGCGCGGAGAAGGGCTGGCGACCGTCGTGGCGGTTGCACAGCCAGGCCAGCGTGCCGGAGAACATGCCCTCGACTGCGAGCAGTTCGTCGCCGGTATCGAGCAGGTCGCGCAACGTCTGCACTACCGGCAGGCCGGCACACACGGTGGCTTCGTAGCGGAAGCGCGCACCGCTGGCGCCGGCCGCGCGAATCGCCTGCCAGCGTGCCAGCGGACCGCTGCCGGCAAGCTTGTTCGGGGTCACCACATGGATGCCGGCGGCCAGCCAGTGGGCGTAGTGCGCGGCCACATCGTCGTTGGCGCTGCAGTCGATCAGCAGCGCGTGGCGTGCGTCGTTGCCGCGGATGTGCGCGGCAAAGGCGTCGAGGTCGTTCGGCCGCCAGATCTGCGCGCCGTCGTGGCGGCCGTTGAGCTCGGCATCGTCGCAGTCCAGCCACATGCGCTTGCTGGCCACCACCCCGCACAGCTTCAGGTCCAGTCCGCTGTCGCGGGCCAGACGCGGTTGCGCAGCGCGCAGCTGGTCGAGCAGGGCACTGCCGACCCGGCCAGGCCCGATCAGGCCCACGGCCAGCACACGGCGGCGCGCGGCCTGTGCCGGCTGAACCGGCAGCCGCCGCGGCGGCAGCGGGTGTTCGGCGAGTTGGGATGCACAGGTGTTCACGATAGCCTCCGGATGAGGCCCGTGCTCGCTGGCGGTGTCGGAGTGCGACGGCCCGCCTCGTCGAGGGCGGGGCCGTTGCGTAGTGGAAGAACCTATTCGCGCACGGACACCCACCCCGACCGAGTGGTAATCGTGGTCGTGGTGGTAATCGTGGTGGCGAGGGAAAGCGTGCCGCAGCCGGGTCCGCGACGCCAGGCCGGCAACGTCATGCGCCCGGCGGAAACCGGAGCAAGGTGGCTGCGTGCTGGTGCGGAAAGATGCGGCATGGAACCAACCTTAGAGGGATTGCTGCGCTGCGGTCAACAGATTCATTTGAAACTTCATGGACGGCCATGAGTTCACACAGTTGCTTGATCGGCCGGTTCGCTGCGTCCTGAAGGCCGACAAAGCCGAAGGGCCAGCTCGACGCTGGCCCTTCGGGTGCACATCTGATGACTCCGGCAGACTCCTCTTCAGAATCGCCACGCCAGGCCGGCATTGAAGAAGTCGTTGTGCAGACGGCCGGTCAGCGCGCCCTGGTAGCTCACGTCGAACAACACCGACTTGCCGAAGGCCATGTGCACGCCCGCCTGCCCATTCAACCACGAGCGGGGCACGCTGTTGCCACGGATCCGGAAGCTGGTGCCCGGTGCGCCTTCGAAGCTCACCTGCGCCTGTGGCCGGCGGTCGCCCCATGCGGCGGCTTCGGCCAGGCCCACGTAGGGCTTGAAGATCGTGTTCCCCTTCCCGAACGAGGTGCCCAGCTTCACGCCCAGATCGCCCTGGTAACGGGTCTGGTCGATCTTGCCGTAGTGCAACGACAGCGCGCCGGCACCGTACTCGCTGTAGGCATCCTGCGTGGATTTCGCCGCCATCAGGTCGGCGTACGGTTGCACGAACCAGTCCCGGGCAAGCCGGTAGTCCAGCCCCGAGGTCACCTGCAGCGCCGTGGACGATGCGCTGGGCTTGGCGCTGGCGGTCTGCGCGCCGGCTGCGCTGGCGTGATCGGCCTGGCTCCAGCCGTTGCTGTGGCTCAGCACGCCGCCGATGAACCAGTGGTCGTGCTGATAGTCGGCATAGGCTGCCAGCATGTCGTATTGCGAGCGCACGTTCGACGACAGCGCCGGGGTGCTGGTTGACATGTCGCTGTAGCCCAGCGCGACGCCGGCCCTGATCCGTTCTCCCAAGGCGATCTCGCCACCGATGGCGATGCCGCTGCCGTCGAAATAGTTGTTCTGGAACTCGCCGCTCAGGCGGGTGGTGGTGCTCATGGTCTGCGCCCAGAACCGGTGGTCGCCCACATTCTGGCCGGGATTGCGGCAGCCTGGGCGGTCGCCCTGGCTGTCGTGGCAACCCGGTGCATCGAGCATCTGGCCGCCGATCGTGGCGAGGAAGCGATCGCCGGCCAGGTTGATCGCGCGCGCCGACGCCACGCTGCTCTCGCCGGAGATGGCCTCCAGGTTCAACGGTATGTTGCCGCTGGCCACCGTGTCGAGTGCGCCGAGCAGGTTGCCCGAAGCCGTGTACTGCAGGCTGTTCAGCACCTGGCCGACCGCGTTCTGGTTGCTGTTGCTGGTGCCGGCCGTCCAGTTGATCGGGTTGAGGATTTCCAGCGAGATGTTGTTGAGATAATCCAGGCGCGCCAGCTGGCCCGATGGCACAGCCGTCGGGACGGGCGTGGAACTGTTGGCGGCTGGTTTCAGCGAGGCGAGATCGAGCCAGGCCGTCGTGTTCGACGTGCTGGCGGCGTTGGCGAACTGGCCGCTCAGGCTGCCGGCGCTCAGCAGGCTGTAGTCGGCGTAGAACGGTATCGTTGCCGATGTCGGTGTCAGCATCAGCTGCATCCCGCTGATGTCGGCATGGCCGTTCACCGTCAAATGCGTGTTCTGTCCGCTGGCCGGGCCATAGGCGAACAGCATGGTGCCGCCCTGGTTGGTCAGGCTGCCGACGGTCAGCGTATTGCCGCTGGCGCTGCCCGGTGCCACCAGACCGCCCTGTACATCGAGCTGGCCCGATGCCGAACCGCTGCCGGCCAGCGTTGCCGCCGCCGCCAGTTTGACGCCGTTGAGCACGGCGCCGTTAAGCACCACATTGCCCTTGTCGATGCTGGTGCCGCCGGTATAGGTGGCGTTGCCGGCGATGGTCAGTGTGCCGGTGCCGTACTTGATCAGCGGGCGATTGCCGGTGAGCAGGGACGCATCGGGGTTGGAGTCGTTGTTGGCCAGGCCGAACTGCAGCACCGTGGCGTCGGCGTAGTTGCTGGTGACGTCGTACAGCATCCAGGCGCCGCGCCCGTAGGTGCCGATGGCCAGCGCGTCCAGGCCGGGCTGGTAGTCGATCACGGTGATCTGCGCGTTCGGCAGCCCGTTGCCCAGCCGCCGCCAGTTGCCGAGGTTGCCGTTGGCGTCGCTGTCGGCCGATACCAGCGGATCGCCGGCATTGGCCGCCGAATTCAAGCCGCCGACCAGCAGCGCGTTGACGCCGTTGTTGCTGATGAAGCCGAGCGCGTCAGGGCGGATGAAGTTCGCCGGCAGGTTCGCCGTCAGGTCCTTGCCGGTGGCGCCGCCGTCCACGGTGCCCCACAGGAAGCCGTCGCCGCTGGCGCCGGGCGCGGCGGCGAAGAAGCGGTTTTCGCTGCGCGGGTCGAACAGCACCGCATTGGGCGCATGCATCGCCACCGGATAGGAAAACACCGGCTGCAGGTCGATGCTGTCGAGCGAGGTGCCGGTGCTGCGGAACAGCCGTGCGTAGTTGCCGGACTGCGGATCCTGGTAGAGGTAGGTGCCGGCCAGCAGGGCGTAGGTGTTGTCGCGGGTACCGAAGTCCAGCGCGGACACGAAACCCGTGGTGCCCGCGAAGTACGACGGCAGGATCTGGTAGCAATACTGGGTGCACGCGGTGTCGCCGGCGACGTAGGGCGTCGGCGCCACGTTGAAGTTGTCCTGCGACACCAGCACGCCCGGCGACACGCCGGTTGCCATCAGGCTCTTGTCGACGTTGTTGAGAACGAACGGATTGACGAAGTTGACCGTGTTGGAGTCCAGCTCCACGATGTCGCCGCCGCCGGGGCCGGCCACCGTGAAGAACTGGCCACCGCTGTCCGGCGCGAAGTAGATGTCCGTGCTCAACGGGAAGTTGGTGATCAGGTTGCCGTTGGCATCCGTCCACGGCACGGTGTCGACGTAGTTGCCCTGCGCGTCGGTCTTGTAGCGGGTCAGGCCGCCCAGATACTGGCTGGCCACGTAGGTGTAGCTGTAGCCCGGCGTGCTCTGGCCGTTGATCAGGGCCAGCGTGCCGTCGCCGCCGCCGATCTGCTGGTAGACGGAGCGGTTCGTCGGCATCTGCCGGGCCGCGCCGTTGTCCTGCGCCGCCACGGCGAGCTGCCCGGTATTGGGATCCAGCCCGAGGCTGTAGATCTCCAGCGCCTGGCGGCCGTTGTTCAGTCCGCGCCAGACGCCGTTGTCGCTGGTGGGGTTGGTGCGGAAGTACAGGCCGCCGTCGGTGCTCATCAGCAGATTGCCCTGCGCGTCGAAGGCGAAGGCGCGGGCGTCGGGGTGCACGGTGGAGTGATCGCTGGTGAAGTTGTCGGTCAGCGGTGCATAGGTCACAGAGCCGTCGGCATTCACCGTCACGCGGATGGCCGATACGCCCTCGATGGTGCTGCCGGTGACGCTGTCGTAGCGGCCGTCGCCCGCGATGTAGACCACGTTGGGGTGGTTGGGGTCGATTGCCACCAGCGAGTTGGTCGCGGCCTGCCCGCCCTGGTTGATCGCCAGACCGGGGATCACCTCGCCATAGCGCTTGAGCTGGTAGGCGGCGGCGCGCGACCTGCCGGCAGCAGGCTCGTTCGATACCGTGCCGGGGGCCAGCGAGGAGCTCAGGTCGACCCAGCTCTTGCCGCCGTCCTGCGACAGGAAGGCGTTGTTCAGCTGGCCCAGCGCCATGTCGACCACGCCGACCACCACCGAACCATTGGGTCCGGCCGCTACGCGCAGCATGGTGGGCGTATTGGCGTTGATCGCGCCGTTGGCGTTGGCGGCGCTGAAGACCTTGCTCCAGGTCTTGCCGCCGTCGTCGCTGGTATAGACCGCCGTATCGCTGGTGCCGGTGACACCGACGTAGAAGCGGTTCGGATCGGTGGGATCGCCGACCAGCGCCGAGGTGGGGCCGGGCGGCAGTCCGGAGCCGGCAGTCTGGGCGACCTGGGTGAAGGTCACGCCGCCGTCGGTGCTGCGATAAAGGCCGGAGCCTGGGCCATTGGCCTTCTCGCCTTCTTCCTCGAAGCCGGCCGCCATGATCGTCTGGCCGCGTGCCAGCACGCTGAGCATGCTCACGTCCGGCAAGGCGTTCTGGCCGATCGTGCTCCAGGTCTTGCCGCCGTCGGTGGAATACAGCAGGCCCTGGTTGGTCAGGCCGCCGCGGTCGAAAGACGTGCCGGTGGCGCCGTTGGTCGTGCTGCCAATGCTGGCCACGACGGTCATGCCGGTCGGATCGGTCGGGTCGAAACTGATATTGGAGATGGCCAGCGAACCTTGCTGGTCGGTCATGGCGGCCCAGTGCTGGCCGCCGTCCGTGCTGCGGAAAATGCCGCCGCTGGGCGAACCGGCCAGCATGATGTTGGCGTTGAACGGATCGACCGCGATCGACTGGATCGCGCCGGACTGCGTCGCGAAATAGGGCACCGTGTCCGTGGGTTGCCCCGGTTGCGGACTGTCGGCGCCATTCAGGAAAAAGTACGGTCCCGTTTCGATCCCCGGCCCGGCGGACACGAAGCTTTGCGCATGACTCAGCGACGGTGCGGCAAGGGCCACGGCGATCATCGCCGTCAACAGCTTCGGCGCGCCTTGACGACCGGCGAACGGACGGGTACTGCGTTGTTTCATGACTCCCCCTGGTAGATCGAACTCGATGAACTTGTTGTGGACAAAAACGCGGCCCGGAATTCTGGCATCCAGATTCCGGGCCGCGCGGGCAAACGTACCAGAGCATAAACGCGGCAGCGCGCAGTTACCCTACCGCTTGCCGTTTCACGCTTGGCGACCTTTTCGGAGGGCCTGGCGTGAAGCGGCGCACGGGCTCAACCGGGCGGCTGGCTGCGGTAGCGGAAGCTCAGCAGGAAATAACGCCCGACCACGTCGTCGAACGCGGGGTTGTAGCCCACGACGGGATTGCCGTAATAGACCGGGCGATGGTCGAGCGCGTTGTGCACGTTGAGACCGAACCGCCAGTGCCGGATGCCGGCGTACTCCAGGTCGAGATCCAGCAGGCTGAAGGCGGGGGTGGTGCAGTGGCCGGCCTGTTGCTGGACGGCGGGGCAGGTGACCAGGCTGTTCGAGCCGGGTGCAAAGGCATAGTGGCCGATGTAGCGCAGATTGGCGGCGCTGCTCCAGTTGCCCCGTGCCCATTCCAGACCGGCCAGCGCGGTGGTGCGCGGCTGGTTGGCGTAGCCGGCGAACGACTCCAGTGCGGCGCCGGGGTGGGTCTGGCGTCGCAGCTCGGCCAGCCAGTCCACGCTCAGGTTGAAGCCGAACCGCCCGAACCGGCCGGTCTCCAGGCGGTAGTGCGCATCGAGGTCGTACGAGCGCACGGTGGTGTGGCCCAGGTTCACCAACTGCTGGTCGAATGCATTGAGTACGCCTGCGGCATCGCGCTGGAACAGCTGCGGGTAAATGTCCGGATGCTCCAGCGCGTAGGAGACCGGCAGGGGGTTGATCTCGTGCGTGCGGCGGATCTGGAAGACGTCCAGCGCGATGCCCAGTGCGGGCGTCGGTGCCAGCACCAGTCCCAGGGTGATGCTGCGCGAGCGTTCCGGTCGAAGCCCCGGGTTGCCCACGCTGTCCAGTCGCAATGTGCAGAACGTGGTGCTGCTGCTGGCTGGCGTCGGATCGCGGCAGGGCAGCAGTGCATTGGGAACCTCGACCACCACGCCGCTCGGGGTCAGCGCCTGCGGGCGTTCGAGTTCGGGCAGGGTCGGTGCGCGATAGCCGCGTGCCACGGTGCCGCGCAGGCTGATGCTGTCGGAGATGTCCCATTTCAGCCCGAGCTTCGGCGAGGCGGCCCAGCCGAACCCGCTGCTGTGGTCGACGCGGCCGGCCAGGTTCACGGTCAACCGGCGGCCCAGCGGCGCTTCCAGTTCGAGGTAGGCCGCCGAGATCCAGCGGTCGCCATGACGTGTATAGGGCGACTGGAACTGAAAGACATCGTTGTGGATCAGCAGCGGATCGGGGTGATCCACCAGCCGCTCGCGGTAACCCTCGATGCCCGCCGCCAGCGACGGCGTGCCGCTGCTCCAGTTTCCGAGCGGGCCGCTGACATGGGCGCTGAAACCGGTCTGGCTGGTGTGCCCGGTGCGCACCAGGGTGGGCGACAACTGGGCCAGCAGTCCGGGCCGGTTGTCATAGGAGCCGAGCTGGTAGCTGCCATCGCTCAGTGCCTGGTCGAGCACACTGGTGCGCAACAGGCCGTGGACGCGGTCGGTGCCCGCATTGCGCTGGCCGTCCAGGTGCACGTCCCAGTTCCATGCACCCGGCGAGCCGCGCAGCCCCAGGGTCAGCTGATTGCTGTTCGACTGGGTAACGTCACTCACCGGGCCGATATCGTCGAAGGCATAGGTCAATTGCCGGGAGCCGCCAGGCTGGCTGGGGTCGCTGAGCAGCAGCTGCTCCGTGGCCGGTGCCATCTGCTGGCGCTGTCGAAGCATGGTCCAGCGATAGCCCAGGTAGAACGAGAGCGGGCCCATGGGGTGCTCGAAATGACCCAGAATGGAGCGGCTTTCCAGTCCGGTCTGCAGGTTGGTCTGATTGGCCGCATTGCTGGTGCACGGGCCATCCGGAAGGAACTGGCTGCAGGTCTCGCCACCGGCATGGTTGATCTGGCCGTTGTCGAAGAAGAAGAAGTCGGTGTTTGCACCTGCCGGCGTCGCCGCAGCACGCGCCGCATCCGCCACCCAGGTGCGCTGGCGCCCCAGCAGCGGCAGCCGGTTGAGGTAGTCGATGCTGAGCAGAAGATGGCTGCCGCCGGCGGTGGTGGTGCCGAAGGTTGCCGTGCCGCGATGCTGGTTGGCGTCGCCGTGCGCCGAGATGCCGGTATTGCCTTCCAGCGCGACACCGTCGAATTGCTTGCGCAGGATGATGTTGACCACCCCCGCCATGGCATCGGAACCGTAGACCGCCGAGGCGCCGTCGCGCAGCACCTCGATCCGCTCGATCAGGGCCAGTGGAATGCTGTCCAGATCGTTGACCAGGCCGAACTCGCCCTGCGCCAATCCGTAACCGGCCATGCGCTGGCCGTCGATCAGGAACAGCGTGGCAGTCGGGCCCAGGCCGTGCAGGTCCACGGCGGCGGCCCCGATCGCGCCGGACAGGCCGTTGTTCTGATAGGCGGTGCCGTCGGTCATCGCCACCGGCGTGTTGTTGACGCGGATGCCGGGCTGCGCGCGCAGCAGCTCGAACAGGGTCTGGTAGCCGCTGTGCTCGATCTGGGCGCGGTCGATGACGGTCAACGGTGCTGCCGTCTCCAGCACGGTACGGCGAATATGCGTGCCGGTGACTTCGATCGTGCCCAGTTGGGTGGGGCGATGTTGCTCGGGTATCCGCGGGATCCGGGCAACCAGCCGCGTGGCTTGCCGGGTACGCCGCAGCACATAGGTGTCCGGTGCGACGGCATCGGCGTGCAGGCCACTGTCGCGCAACAGGATGTCCAGCGCCTGCGGGGGGGCATAGCGGCCTTCCAGCCCCCTGCTGCGGCGGTGGGCAGTCTGTTCGGGCGGGTACAGCAGCTGGGTTCCGCTTTGCTGCACGAACACGCGCAGTACATCGTCGAGCGAGCCGGCGGCGATGTGGTAGTTCGGGCGCTGGCCGGCGGCATGCAGGCCCGTGCAAAGTCCCAGCAGGCATAGTGCGAGCCAGGCAGCCTGTCGGGCCGATGGTGGTCGGGGCGGGAATGCGGCTGTGCGAGGACAGACTTTCGACGCTTCGCCGGCCCGTGGCGGTTTCATGGGCCAGGATGCGGCGGAAATCCGGACCGCACGGACGGATTCGCAGCCCGGCCGAGCGAAGTCCGACGGGCTGCCTGGCAGCGGCGCCCTCCGATGTCGGGCGCGTGAAAGCCGGCAGGTACCTGTTCGGCTCATCCAGGTTCAGCGTTGCCGTTCGGTGTCGGCCGGCAGCAGGGTGAGCTCGTTCGCGGCGGTGCGCACCACGCGCAGTTGCCAGCCGCGTGCCAGTGCCTTGGCCAGGGCGTCCTGATCGCCGGCATGGAAGCTGCCACTTACTTCCAGCCCGGCCAGCGACGGGTCGCCCAGACGCAGTCGGGTTTTCGAGTAGCGGTTCATTTCGCCGAGCAGATCGTCCAGCCGGCGCTCGCGGAACGCCAGCTCGCCGTGCGTCCAGCCTTGCGCGGCGGCCAGATCGAGCGGGGCGATGGCGCCGGCCACGCCGCTGACGTCGATGTGGAGCTGCTGGGCCGGTTTGAGCTCGCTGCTCCACCGCCGGCTGCCGCTGCCGCCACTGACCGCGACCTTGCCCTTGAGCAGTCCGACGGTCACGCCATCCTCGTCGCGGCTGACCTGGAAAGTGGTGCCGATGTCGCGGATCGTGCTGTTGCCTGCGCGTACCAGAAACGGCCGCTGCGGGTCGTGTGCCACGGTGAACTCGACGCGGCCATGTTCGAGGGTGGCCACGCGCTGCCCCGGGCCGAGGCGGACCGTGAGTGCCGACTCGGCATCCAGCCGCAGCCTGGTACCGTCGGCGAGTTGCAGGGTCTGCGGCAGGCCGACGGCGTTGGCGTAATGCTGCGCCATGCCGGTGTCGCCCCCGCCATGGCGAACCAGCCCGATCGTCAGCAACACGCTGGCGGCGATCCCGGTGGCCAGCAGCCACATGCGGCGCTGGGGCGAGCCGCGTCGATGGGCGGTGTCGCGACGGGCCGCACGGGCCGCCGCGCGCAACAGCGGATCGTCCGACAACAGCGCCGCACTGCGGTGGATGCGTTCGGCCTCGGCATATGCCGCCGCGTGCTCGGGATCCGCCACGCGCCAGCGCTCGAAGACTTCGCTGTCATCGGCGCCGTTGTCCGGCGAGAGCAGATGCGCCAGCCATTCCTCGGCACTCAGCGGAGCGTCTGCCGGTCTGCGGGAAGATGGATCGCGGGTCATGGCTGGGCGTACTCCAGGCTGGCTGGCGCCAGGCGTTCGCGCAGCAGCTTGAGTGCCTTGCTGATGTGCTTTTCCACGGCTTTGACACTGATGCCGCAATGGTCGGCGATCTCGATGTAGCTCATGCCCTCGATCCGGTTCAACAGATAGATCTGGCGGCAGCGCAGCGGCAAGCCGAGCAGCGCGCGTTGCAGCACGGCCAGCTCCTGCTGGGTGGCGACCTGCTGCTCGTGCGACGGTTCCGGCGAGGCCAGTTCGGCAAAGTCGAGGTCCAGGCTGCCGTGCTGCGCTTCACGGTGGGTATGGGCTCGACGCATGCGATCATTCAGGGCATTGATCGCGATGCGGTACAGCAGCGAAGCCCATGCCGTGGGTGCGTGCCCCCGGTAGCGCATCAGGCGGATCAGGCTTTCCTGCGCCAGATCCTGGGCATCTTCCTCCAGCGGGGTACGCCGACGCAGGAAGCGCACCAGCCCCTCGCGCTGGCCGCGAACGAATGCATCGAAATTGGACGGGTCGTCCAGCATGGGCACAGATTGCCCGCGCTCGACCGATTGCAGTTCCATGCGGCGGCACCAGGAGTTGATCAGCGTGATGGTGTTCACATTATCGCATTGACCGCAAGTGGTGGTGATCCGGAAGGAACCCCCGCATCCGTGCGGGAGAATTTGAGCTGCATCCTGGCCGCCAAGCAGGGGAACCGGGCCGGCACGGCCGGAAACCGGCAGGGCGGCACCCGCCGGCGGGAACCAGTCGCCGCACGGATGCCACCCTGCAACCAGTCAAACGCGGGCAGGCCCCGTCCACCCTACCCGGCCGGCTGCCGGACCCGCGCGACCTGCCCGGAGCAGTGCGACAGGTGCTGCCGGTGCGTAGCGGCTGGCGGCCGGGTCGACCGGTATCAGCCGTGGCGCCGCGCGAAATCGTCGATCAGCCCGGCCAGTTGCCGCACCGCCTGCTCGCTGACGGCGTTGTAGAGCGAAGCGCGCAGGCCGCCGATCGAGCGATGCCCTTCCAGCCCGGAGAAGCCCGCCTCGTGCGCCTCGGCCAGGAACACGTCGTGCAGGGCCGGGTCGCGAAAGCGGAAGGCCACGTTCATCGCCGAACGCGCCGCGGGGTCGGCGTGGATCTCGGTCATGCCGGCATGCCTTTCCAGTGCCTGGTACAAGGTCTGCGCCTTGCGCCGGTTGATCGCCTCCATCGCATCCACGCCACCGATCTCGTCGCGCAGCCAGCGACTGACCAGGTTGAGCACGTAGATCGAGAACACCGGCGGCGTGTTGTAGTTGGAGCCATGCTCGACATGGGTGCGGTAATCGAGCATCGGCGGCAGGCCGGCCGGAATCCGCGACAGCATGGCGTCGTCGATCAGGGTCAGGGTGACCCCGGCCGGGCCAAGGTTTTTCTGTGCATGCGCATAGATCATGGCGTAGTCGTTGACATCGAAGCGGCGCGACAGGAAGTCCGAGGACATGTCCGCGATCAGCGGCACGCCGATGTCCGGCGGCGCATCACGAAACTGCAGCCCCTCGACGGTCTCGTTGCTGATGTAGTGCAGGAATGGCGATTGGGCCGAACGCTCCAGCGACGACCACACCGGCAAACGGCGGTAGCCACCGTCCGCGCCATCCCAGACGATGCGCGTGGGCGCTACGGCCGCCGCCTCGCCGATCGCCTTGCGACTCCAGTAACCGGAGGCGACGAACTCCGCAGGCGCCCGGGGTGCGGCGGCGAAGTTCATCGGGATCATCGAGAACTGCAGGCTGCTGCCGCCCTGCAGAAACAGGATGTGATAGCGCCCGGGTACGCCCAGCAGGCTGCGGATATTGTCCTGCGCCTCCTGCAGCAGCGCCTTGAACCAGTCTGAGCGATGGCTCATGCCGAGGATCGAGATGCCGGTGTCGGGCAGGGCCGAGATCGCGCGCCGGGTCTGGTCCAGCACCGAGGGCGGCAAGGCGCCCGGGCCGCCGGAAAAATTGAGCAGGTTCGATAGCATGATCGTGATGAGTTTCCGGGGATCAGGTGCGGGGAAGAGCCTTGCGTTGCAGCATGTCGAGGAAGGCGGCGAACACCTTGTGCATCTGCGCGGTCTTGTAGGGGAACACTTCGGGATCGTCGATCGCGTGGATCACCAGTGCATTGGCCATCTCGAAGATGAGCAGCCTGCCGTCCCGGGTCTGTGCGCAGTCGAAGCCCACGTAGTCCAGTCCGAACCGCGCGTGTATCGCGGCCAGCGCATCGCGATGGCGAATCGCGAAGTCATCGTCGAAGTTCGCCATCATCGCGGCTTCCTCCTGGCGCCGGCCGGCATCGGCTTTCATTTCCTCGTAGGGATAGTGGACCATCCAGTGCCCGGAAATGCCCATGTGGCAGACGAAGGCGCGGCCGTCGATCTGCACCACACGGAGCTTGCGGAACAGACCGTCGGCCGACGCGTAATCGATGAAATTGGCGACGAAAAACTGCGCTGCCTCGACGCCTTGCAGATACGCGGCGATGTCTTGCGCGCCATCGATCCGGCACAGGTCGGTGCCGGCATGCGAGCCCAGTGGCCGCAGGATGACCGGAAACCGGATGCCGGGCATCACCGGTTGATCGATCGACCCCTCGTGCGCCAGCTGCTGCAGCGCTTGGCGATCGATGCGGGAGGTGGTGGTCATGCAGATGCCCGGCACGTCGCGCAGCACCTCGAAGGCCCGGTCGCGCGACAGCCGTGGAATGCGCTGCGGCAGGTTGAGCACCGGGCGTGGCCAGTGCTGCAGGTACGTCGCCAGCCGGTCCAGCAGGGCGCGGTGCGCATCCGCCTCGCTGATCGCCACGAACACCAGGTCGTGCGGCGGCAACCGCTCCGGCCACGGCAGCTCCGGACCGACGTAAAGCACGTCGATGGTGATGCCGGCATCGTCGAGCAGGCACTCCAGCGGCGTGTTCGCCATCAGGTCGCCCGCAGTCTTGATCACCAGCAGGTGCAGGGCGTTTTCATCGCCGCTGGCGATACGGAAAAGCTGCCTGATCTTCAACGCCTCGCCGAGCACGGCAAGCCCGCTTTCCTTCTGGAAGCGCAGCTGCAGGATCAGGGCCAGGTCCAGCATGGCGTAGGCATCGCCGGCGCTTTCGGCGCGTGCCATCAGGGCCGGCACGTGAACCGTCAGGTCTTCGTCCTGGAAGGCGGCGCGCAAAAGCGCGGACAGCCCGAGCAACGGAGGGGACGAGGTTTGCACCTCGTTGGCGGAGAGCTCAGGCGTGTGGGTCATCAGGCTGCGCGGGGGGAGGGGAGCTGGAAAAGGGCGGTTGCCCATGCTAGCAGCCTGCCGGACTCTGGTCGGCCGGGCTGCGAATCCGTCTGTGCGGTCCCTATTTCCGCCGCTTCTTGACCCATAGAACCACTATGGGCCGGCGAAGCGGCGGAAATCTGTCCTCGCACAGCCGCATTCTCGCCTCGACCACCAGAGTCCGACAGGCTGCCAGCAGCCTGTCGGACTCTGGTCGGCCGGGAGCACGGCAAAGGGTTTCCTCGCAAGGGAACAAGTGTCGCCCGCTTGCTCCCGGCGCTTGCGGCGAGTCGTTGCAGGCCGATCCGATCGCCGCACGGCGCAGGTCAGCGGTTCCGGCATGTGCATGCCGTTCACCCATCCGCTTTCGATCAGTGCGAAAGATCGATCGCGTAGGTTGCCGTGCCATCGCCGTGATCCCGCACCAGGCGGATGTCGTGGAGGCCGGCGGCGCGGGCTGCATCGAGCTTGCTGCTGGCGCCGGTGAATACCACGGCGGCATGCGTCTTCAGTGGCGCGAAACGCCACGAGGTCGGCTCCAGGTCCGCCGCGCCGAGATGCCGGTGGCGTTGCAGCCACTGCGCCAGGATCTCGCGGGTGCCGTCCGGCGCGGCCAGCACGATGTTGCTGCCGTCGAGGCCCGGGAAATGGCCGCCGCCGTCGGCGCGGTAGTTGTTGGTGGCCACGATGAACGATTGACCCGGCAGCACCGGCCTGCCGTGATACGTCAGTGACGTGATGCGCTGGCCGACCGGGCGCGACACATCGATGACGTAACGGATGCCGCCCTGGATCTGGTCGAAGTTGTAGCCGACGTAGTGGGCGTTGATCAGCGGCTGCTCGCCGCTTTTTTCCGGATCGATGCGGTTGAAGCGCTGGGCGGACTTCTCCAGCCACGCCTTGAGACCGGCACCGTCGATCTTCACCGCGGCGAGCGTGTTCGGATAGAAGTACAGGTCGGCGGCGCTGCGCAGGGTGAGCGGGCCGGGCGCGACGTCGGTGTAATCCTCCGGTCCGCCGAAGCCGGTGCGAAAGGCGGCCGCGGCCGACAGCACCGGCAAGTTCGCCAGCTCCGGGCGCAGCCGCGGCAGCGCGCTGCGCACGTAATCGGCCTGGGCGGCATTGACCGGCGCCAGCGCGGTCATGTTGCCCTCGTCGGCGAAGTAGCTGCTCATGCGCAGCGTGCTCTCGCCGATCGGCGTGTTGACGTAGGCGATCGCCGCCCGGTGCGCTTTTTCGACCAGCGGCGCAATGGCCGGATCGGCGGGTACGCACTGGTTCTTCTGCGGGCAGATTGGCCGCACCTCGCTGTGGGTTTCGCCGCGATCGATCACCCAGCGGCCATGCCTGCGGTCAAGCACCAGCTGGATCACGCCCAGATCCTTGCCGAAGAAACCGCCCATCACCGCCGGCACGCCACGCACGAAGCCGCGCGCGGCGTCGACATCCTTCATGCCCGCGTAGCGCGGGCCGGGGAACTCGGTGTGCGAATGACCGAGCAGCAGCACGTCGATGCCCGGCACGGCGGCCAGATACCAGCCGCCGTTTTCCATGCCGGCGTCGTACGGTGCGGTATTCAGGCCGCCGTGCAGGAGCGCCACCACCAGATCCGGATGCTGCGCCCTGATCTGCGGCAGGTATTTCCGGGCCGCCTCGACCACGCCGCTGACGGCGACCTTGCCGGCCAGATGCTGCCTGTCCCAGAGCATGATCGGCGGCGGCGCGAAACCGATGATGCCGACGCGCAGCGGCACTTCGATCCGGCTGCCGTCAGGCGTGTAGGCCGCGATGGTCCTGGTCACGATGGTCCACGGCTTGAAGACCGGCGCGCCGTCGCGCGCGCTGTAGACATTGGCCAGCACCAGCGGAAAGTGCGGTCCGGCGCAATGCCGCTGCATGCCGCCGGCGACGTTCATCGGCGTGCCGGTGACCCGTGACAGGAATGTCAGGCCGTAGTTGAATTCGTGGTTGCCGATCGTGCCGCCGTCGTAGCCCACTGCATCCATCACGCGGTAGATCGCCAGTTCGTGGTCGCAGGCCGGCGGTTTCGCCAGCGCCTGATAGTCCGCCAGCACGCTGCCCTGGATGGTGTCGCCGTCGTCGAACAGAAAGCTGTTCGCGAACTGTTCGCGGGCGCGGTGGATCAGCGTGGCGGTGCGTTCATAACCCAGCGAGTGGTCCGGCCTGAGCTTGTAGTAGTCGTAGCTCAGCACGTTCGAATGGATGTCGGTGGTCTCCAGGATCGCCACGTTCGCGCGCGTGCCGTCCGGCAGTTTGGCCGCTTGCCGGGGATGGCCGGCGCAACCGGCAAGCAGGATGGTGGCAACCAGGGCGGGCAGCGAAGCGAAGCGTGGCGACATGATGGTTCCGTGGCAGGCGTGCGGGCGCTTGCGGCGAAAGCTAGCAGATCGGCATGGCATCCCGTCGTACGGTGCACGCGGCGATGATTGCAGGCTACCGCGGCAGCCGGCGGGTCAGACGGCTCGACGTTCCCCAACGGCAGCGCAACGAGCTGCGCCTGCCAGTGAACCATTGCCCGCGCAAGACCGTAAGATGTCACGCAGGTTACAGCCGAGTCCCAGGGGGCTTGCAATCCATGCGCAGGATCTGGTCAGGCTTCACGCGGGCACGGCTGGTGGCGCTGTGCGCGCTGGCCTTCTTTGCGCTGTGCGTCGCGGCAACGGCGCTGCGCGAACCGCAGCCGCTGCAGCGGGGGTTCATTCTTGCGCTGATGTTGTGCGCGTCGGGGGTGCTGCTTTTTGCGTTCGCGCGTCCGGGCATGGCGCTGATCGTCGGTGGCGGCCTGTTCCTGCTGCTCAAGTTCGTCTCGGTGCTGAAGCTGCGCTATCTCGACTCGTCGCTGATGCCGGCGGATTTCGTCTACTACGCGCGCACCAGCCTGTTCGATACCTTGCGCCACTATCCGCACCTGTACGCGCTGGGCATCGCCCTTTTCCTGGTGCCGCCGCCGCTGCTGTGGCTGTTCTGGCACTGGGATCGGCGGCTGCCCTTCGGCCGCGGTGCGCAGGCCGCATTCGCGCTGCGCGTCGGCGGGGCGGCAGTGTCCGTGCTGGCGTTCTGGGCATGCATGCTGCCCAGCGGCCCGTTCGCGGCCGTGCATGCCAGGAGCGTCTGGGAAAAATTGTCCGACGACGCCCAGTTGACCAACTTCTTCGTCAACTTCGACGACGCCGATGTGCATCTGCCGGCGCTGGCCAGCGACGCCGAGGCGGAACGGCAGTGGGCGGCGACCGCGCTGGGCGCGCCGGGCGCGCCGCGGTCATCCTACCCGGACATCGTGCAGGTGCTGGAGGAGAGCACGTTCGATCCGGCGAACTACACCGACTGCAACGTTCCGCAATGCCGCGTATCGCTGTTCCGGGCCGGAGCCCGCACCCGGGCACACGGCGTACTGCGCGTGCACACCTTCGGCGGCGGTACCTGGGTGAGCGAGTTCGCGGCGCTGACCGGCATGCCGCAGGACATCTTCGGGCCGGGCGGGATGTATGCGCCGTACGTGCTGGCGCCGCATGTGCGCGACGCCCTGGCGCAGCAGCTGCGGCGGCTGGGCTACGTCACGATCGGCATCTATCCGACTTCGGCCGGCTTCATCAACGGGCGCAATGCCTACCAAGCCTACGGCTTCGATCACCTGTACGGCGCCGGCGAACTCGGCCTGGCCGAATGGGAGGAGAGCGACGCGCAGATGTTCGCCGCCGCCAGGCGCATTTACGACAAGGTGAAGAAACCCGGCCAGCCGGTGTTCCTGATGATCCTGACGCTGAACCAGCACGGTCCGCACGACGACGACCCGATGTCGTCGCTGCCGCCGCCCTATCGCGGCCTGTTGCACGGCCTGACATCGGCTGCCGCGCTCAATTTCGACACTTACCTGGCGCGCCTGCGCGACTCCGCCGCGGCCATGCGCACGCTGGAGCACGTTTTCCTCGACCGTGCGCAGCCCACCGTGCTGGTGCACTTCGGCGACCATCAGCCGTCCTTCGGCGGCCTGATCCGCGGCCTGCCACGCCGGCTGCCCGCCGCGCTGCAGCCGGAGCGGGACTTCCTTACCTATTACATGATCAAGAGCAACGTCGCCGGTGCGCCGCTGCCCAGCTACCCGGTGCTCGACATCGCCTTCCTGCCCAGCATGGTGATGCAGGCGGCCGGCTTGCCGGAAGACCCCTATTTTGCGGCCGAAACCGCGCTGCGCAGGCGCTGCAATGGCCTGTACGACGATTGCGCGATACCCGGCCTGCTGGCCTCGTATCATGCGTGGATCTTCGACCGGCTGCATGTCTATCAGTGATCGGGTCGACCGCCGCGCAGACGCAATGAAGGGTTCGCTGATGCATGTCCGCACGCACGAATCGCCACTGGCCGGCCGGGTGCTGGTGATCGCCCACCGCGGTGCCAGCGCGCTGCGGCCGGAGCACACGCTGGCGGCCTACCGCCGGGCGATCGCCGACGGCGCCGACTTCATCGAGCCGGATCTGGTGATGACCAGGGACGGCGTGATGGTGGCGCGCCACGAGAACGAGATCGGCAGCACCACCGACGTGGCCGGCCACCCCGAATTCGCGGTGCGCAAGACTTGCAAGATCGTGGATGGCCAGCCCGTCAGCGGCTGGTTCAGCGAGGACTTCACCCTGGCCGAGCTGAAGACCCTGCGCGCGCGGGAGCGCCTGCCGCAGCTGCGTGGCACCCGGCACGACGGCCGGTTCGAGATCCCCACGCTGGCCGAGATCATCGCGCTGGCGGCGGCCGGGTCGGCGGCATGTGGTCGCGTGATCGGCATCATCCCGGAGATCAAGCACGGCAGTTATTTCCGCGCGCTGGATCTGGCGATGGAAGACCGGCTGCTGGCCGAGCTGGCGGCCCATGCGTACACGCGCAGCGCGCCGGTGGAGATCCAGTCCTTCGAGATCGGCAACCTGCGCCATCTGCGCGGCCGGCTCGACGGCATGGGGTCGTCGAGCCGCCGCTCCAATATCCGCCTGCTGCAATTGCTGGGCGATCCCGCCGAGCGGCCCTGGGACGTGGTGGCGGCCGGCGACGACGAGCCGACCTATGCGCGGATGATGACGCCGGCCGGCCTGCGTGAGGTCGCCGGCTATGCCGATGCGATCGGCCCGCACATCCGCGCGATCGTTCCGCTCGATGCGCAAGGACGGTTCGGGCCGCCCACCGCGCTGGTGCGCGACGCCCACGCCGCGGGGCTGGAAGTGCACCCGTACACGTTCCGTCCGGAGAACCATTTCCTGCCGAAGAGCCTGTGGCAGGGCAGCGATCCGGCGACGTGCAACGAGGCCGGCGCGATCGCCGACATCCGCGCCGGACTCGCGGCAGGCATCGATGCGTTCTTCACCGACGCCCCGGCGATCGGGCGCAAGGCGGTGGACGGCCATGCCCCGCGCGGTTGAGAAACCGGCGGCCGCGGCGGGCGGACGGCGCCGCCGCCGCCGCGACGCTAAGATCACACAGTTCCTCCAATGGAGTGCGGTATGAATACGCAGGCACTGGTCATCACCTGGGCGACGCCGGTGTTTTTCCTGCTGATCGCGCTGGAGCTGCTGCTGGCGAGGTTGCGCGGGGTTTCCGTGTACCGCAGCGCCGATGCGGTCAACAGCCTGGCGCTGGGCGTGATCTCGCAGATCGCCGCGGTGTTCACCAAGCTGCTGACGTTCGGCATCTACGCATGGTGCGCCGGGCATCTGGCGCTGTGGCGGTTGCCGGCCGACAGCGTGTGGGTATGGCTCGGCGCGCTGGTGCTGTACGACTTCTGCTACTACTGGCTGCATCGCGCGGGACACGAGGTCAACATCCTGTGGGCCGCGCATGTGGTGCATCACCAGAGCGAGCATTACAACCTTTCCACGGCACTGCGCCAGACCGCCAGCGGCATGCTGCTGGGCTGGCTGTTCTACCTGCCGCTGGCGCTGCTGGGCATTCCGTTCGAAGTGTTCGTGGCAGTGGCGCTTATCGACCTGCTGTACCAGTTCTGGGTGCACACCGAGCTGGTCGGGCGGCTCGGCTGGTTCGACCGGGTGTTCTGTTCGCCGTCGAACCATCGCGCCCATCATGCGGTGAACGACCGCTATCTGGACCACAACTACGGCGGCATCCTGATCGTGTGGGACCGCCTGTTCGGCACCTTCATCGAGGAGGACGATCGCGATCCGCCGGTGTACGGCACCCGTTCGCCGTTGCGCAGCTGGAACCCGCTGTGGGCGAACGCCGAGGTGTACTGGGCGAGCGCGAAGGACGCGTGGCACGCGCGGCGCTGGCGCGACAAGCTGCTGGTGTGGATCAAGCCGCCGGGCTGGCGGCCGGCCGATGTGGCGGCGCGCTTCCCGAAGCCGCAGTTCGATCTGCATCGCGAGCGCTTCGATCCGCCGATGACGGACGCGCTGACGATCTACTGCCTCGCGCAGTTCGCCCTGCTGCTGGGCATGACGACCCATTTCCTCGGCCTCAGCGGCACGGCGAGCCTGCCGACCCTGCTGGGCTACGCCGGCTATCTGCTGGCCGGCCTTGTCGTGCTGGGCGCATTGATGGAGGGGCGCCGCCGTGGCCGATGGCTCGAGTGGGGGCGGCTGCTGGTCACCGCGCTGCTGCCGTGGATGCCCGGCGGCTGGTTCGGCATCGGCCATCCGGATGTCCGTCTGGCGCTGCCGCTGGCGTTGTGGTCCGCGGCCAGCATGGCGGTGCTTGGACGGCGCGCGGTATTTGCCGCCGGAGCTGCGTGAAACCATCCGGATAGTGGAATTGTATGGACGTCCGGACGTCCATATGCATTTGCCGTGCAGGGCATGTCCGTGACGCGGTGCTGCGATGCGCCGTGTGAAAATCCCGTCGTTCGCTATGATGGGCTCTCGTTTTACGGGGGAATGCGATGAGCTTTGCGGGCAAACTGGTTCGGCACAAGACGATCGAGCAATTGCAGGAAGATGTCGGCACGCGCGGCGATTTCCGGCGCGTGCTGGGGCTGTGGCAGCTCACCGCGATCGGCGTGGGTGCGATCATCGGCGTGGGCGTGTTCGTGCTGGCCGGCCAGCAGGCGGCGGCGAACGCGGGTCCGGCGGTGCTGCTGAGTTTCCTCATCGCCGGCCTCGGCAGCGGCTGCGCGGCGCTGGCCTACGCCGAGTTCTCCAGCATGATTCCGGTCACCGGCAGCGCCTATACCTACGGCTATGCTGTGCTCGGCGAGCTGTTCGCGTGGATCATCGGCTGGGATCTGCTGATCGAGTACGCGCTGATCGTCGGCGTGGTCGCGATCGGCTGGTCCGGTTACGTGCAGGCGCTGCTGGAGCAGGTCGTGGGCGTGCACCTGCCGGCATGGGCGCAGGGTGCCTATGACCCGCTGCACCCGGAAAACGGCAAGGTGTTCAACCTGATCGCCGCGGCGATCACGTTGCTGATTGCCTGGATGCTGACGGTGAAGACCGAGTGGGGCGCGCGCGCCAACACCGCGATCGTCTCCATCAAGGTGCTCGGCGTGGCACTGGTGATCGGCGTGGGCGCGTTCTACGTGAACCCGGCCAACTGGCATCCGTTCATCCCGGCGGCGGTGCTCGGCAAAGACGGCCTGAGCCACTTCGGCTGGGGCGGCGTGCTGGCGGCTTCCAGCGTGGTGTTCTTCGCCGTGTTCGGCTACGACACCCTGACCACCGCCGCGGAGGAGTCGAAGAACCCGCAACGCGATCTGCCGCGCGCGGTGCTGCTGTCGCTGGCGGTGTCGATGCTGCTGTATGTGCTGGTCTCGCTGGTGCTGACCGGGATGGTGCCCTATGACCAGCTGGCCGGCCCGGCGCCGGTCGATGCGGCATTCAAGGCGCTGGGTCTGGACTGGGTGCGCGGCATCATCTCGGTGGCGGCGATCGCCGGCATCACCAGCGTGATGTTCGCCTTCATGCTGGGTGCGGCGCGCATCTGGTTTGCGCTGGCGCGCGACGGGCTGCTGCCGGAATGGTTTGCCCGGGTGCATCCGAGGTACGGCACGCCGGCCCGCCCGACCATGATCCTTGGTGTATTCACCGCGCTGGTGGCCGGTTTTCTGCCGATCGGGGAGGTTGCCGAGCTGGTCAATATCGGCACGCTCAGCGCGTTCATCGTGATCTGCGGCTCGGTGCTGCTGCTGCGCATCCGCAAGCCGGGTCTCGAACGCCGGTTCCGCAGCCCGGCGCTGTGGCTGGTGGCGCCGCTGGGCATGCTGTTTTCGCTGTTCCTGATCGTCGGCTGGCCGTGGTTCAGCGCCGGCCGGTTCGAACTGCTCGGCGGCCTGCCGATGATCACCATCTGGCGTTTCGTGGTGTGGATGCTGCTGGGCCTGGCGATCTATTTCGGTTACGGCATCCGGCACAGCAGGCTGGCGCAGACCGACGGGTCGTGACGGCGCTTAAAACAAGTGCCATCCAGTGGAGGCCCACGCTCGTTCCTCAGTCCTGTGTACTTGTTCCCTGGCCGGTGGCATTGTCGACGACCACCCGGTTGCGGCCGCCTTTCTTGGCTTGGCGCATGGCCTTGTCGGCGCGCGCCAGCAAGGCCTCGATGCCATCGTCGACCGGTCGGCATTCGGCGATCCCGATGCTGATGGCGAGCGGGCCGTCCGGGCGCTGCACGGCATGCGCGGACAACCGCAGCTGCTCGGCCCGGAGGGTGGCCTGCGCCAGATCGAGGCCGGGCAGCAGCACGGCGAATTCCTCGCCGCCCATGCGGCCGATCAGGTCGGTATCGCATAGCTGCGCGCGCAAACAGGCAGCCAGTGCGATGAGCACCGCGTCGCCGACGGCATGGCCGTGATCGTCGTTGATCTGCTTGAAGCGGTCGGCGTCCAGGTACAGCAGGCAGGTCGGCTTGCGCTGGCCCAGGCAGTCGTCCAGCGCGAGCCGCGCCAGTTCGAGAAAGCGGTTGCGCAGCAGCAGTCCGGTCAGGTTGTCGGTGTTGGCCTGCGTTCGCAGCATTTGTTCCAGCCGGAATTGTTCGAACAGCGTGCGCAGGATGAAGACGCGCAGCACGACCGCCACCGAAAGGGCGATCGTCATGTAGATGGCGTACTGGAAAACCGGGGCGCCATCGACCGCGCCAAGTAGCAGCGGCAGCGGGCCGAAAGCGCACAACGCCATGGCGGCGAGGAAGTCCCAGCGTTCGATCCAGATGACCGACGTCGCCACTGGCAGCAACAGACCCGGCATCACCAGGCGCGGCCCTGTCATCGTGGCGATGCCGTTGAGGTTGATGCCGATTTCCAGCAGCAGCATGCATGACAGCGCCAGCAGACTGAGCGGCAACGGCCGTTTCACGCGCCTGGAGGCCGCGGCAAGCAGGAACAGCGGCAGCGCGGGCGCCAGTCGCAGCAGCAACGGAATCGGCGAGACGCTGACGAAGGCGTGTCCGGCGGTCGCCAGCAGATAGGCAAACACGGACAGCAGCATCAGCGCATGGATCGCCGGGGCCATGCGCTGCGCCAGGTAGATGGTGAATTTCCGGCGTTGTACGGAATCGTCGGCGCCGGGAAGATCCTTGAACAACGCGTACATACGGTTCCGGGAAACGTCCATGGGCTGTCAAAAAAATGGCTCGGTGGGTTTTCAAGCAAGACCGGTGCCATGATCGCCCGGTTTCGCCGGACGAACCACAGCGGCATGACCTTCGGCATGGGTCAGTGGCGGCGCAGCCGGGCTAGCATCGAGGCTCTGGATCCGAAGTCGTGGCGGTTTTCGCGTCAGGGATCATCAGCGTCCGTTCGCCTTCCCGCCGGTTGCGCAGGCCGCATGCGTTGCGGCCGTCAGGGACGGACAACCACTTCAGGGTCCACCGGAGATCGCATTGAAAGCCATCCACCTTGCTGCCGCCCTCGCTGTCGCCACCTTCGGCCTGGCCGGTTCCGTCGTGCGTGCCGATGTCCCGCCGCCGCAGGATGTGCCCTACCAGGGCACCTTGAAGATCAGCGTGGATGCCACCGACGTGGCGCATCGCATCTTTCGCGTGCACGAAACGGTACCCGCGCGGCCCGGTCCGCTGACCTTGCTGTATCCGCAGTGGATCCCCGGCAACCACTCGCCCACCGGTCCGATCGACAAGCTTGCCGGGCTGGTGGTCAAGGCCGGTGGCAAGGTGCTTTCGTGGAAACGCGACCCCTTCAACGTCTACGCGTTCCATCTCGATGTACCGCAGGGTGCCACGGCGGTGGACGTCCAGTTCCAGTTCCTCAGCGCCCTGGATCATGGTGAGGGCCGCGTGATGATGACGCCCGAGCTGCTGAGCCTGCAGTGGGACAAGGTCTCGCTGTACCCGGCCGGCTACAACATCCGCGGCATCACCGCCGCTGCCCAGGTGACCTTGCCGGCCGGATGGCAGGCCGCCAGTGCGCTCCGGCCAGCCTCGAAGAACGGCGACACGCTGAGCTACAACCCGGTCACCTACAACGTGCTGGTCGATTCGCCGATGATCGCGGGCAAGTATTCGAAGCGGGTGGATCTGGATCCGGGCGCCGCCACGCCGGTGCACATGGATTTCTTCGCCGATGCGCCGAAGTATCTTGCCTTCACGCCCGAGCAGATCAAGCCATACCGCAACCTGGTGCAGCAGATGTACCGGATGTATGGCGCGCACCACTACAACCGCTACGACTTCCTGGTCACGCTGAGCGACAAGCTGGGCGGCATCGGCCTGGAACACCACCGTTCCAGCGAGGACGGTACCTCTGCCGACTACTTCACCGATGCCGGCAAGAGCATTTACGACCGCGACCTGTTCTCGCACGAGTTCAACCACTCCTGGGACGGCAAGTACCGCCGCGGCGCGGATCTGACCACGCCCAATTTCAACGTGCCGATGGGCGACAGCCTGCTGTGGGTGTATGAGGGCCAGACCCAGTTCTGGGGCCAGATCATGGCGGCACGCGCGGGCCTGTGGACCGACCAGCAGACCCGCGACATGCTCGCCTTCGTCGCTGCCAGCTACGACCGCGGCCGTCCCGGTCTGGCCAGCTGGCGCAACGTGCAGGACACCACCAACGATCCGACCATCGCCCAGCGCGCACCGTTGCCGTACCGCAACTACCAGTCCAGCGAGGACTACTACTCCGCCGGCGAGATGATCTGGCTCGACGTCGATGGCAAGCTGCGCGAGCTCAGTCATGGCCGGCACTCGATCGACGATTTCGGCAAGGCCTTCTTCGGCATGGACAACGGTGCCTGGACCGTCAATACCTATACCTTCGACGACGTGGTCAAGACGCTCGACCGGATCGAGCCGTTCGACTGGACCAGCTACCTGCGCAGCCGTCTGGACGGCCATGGTCCGCTGATCGGCGGCATCGCGGCGCACGGCTGGACGCTGGTCTACAACGACAAGCCCTCCGACGCGGTGAAGGCGTTCGAGTCGCGCCGGCACTTCGCCGATCTCGCCTTCTCGATCGGCCTGTCGATCGGCAAGGGCGGCAAGATCGCCGACGTGCTGTGGGACGGGCCGGCGTTCACGGCCGGCATCGCGCCGGGCATGACGGTGGTGGCGGTCAACGGCCACGACTACGACCCCGACGATCTCAAGGACGCCATCACCGCCGCGGCCGGCAACAAGAGTCAGCCGATCGAGCTGCTGGTGAAGAATTTCGACGAGTACAAGACCGTGCGCATCGATTACCACGGCGGTCTCAAGTATCCCCATCTGGTGCGCGACAAGAGCAGGCCCGACACGCTGGCTGCCTTGCTCAAGCCGCGCTGAGCGGGATCCGGTGTTCCGCCCCCTCTCCCGCGCGGGAGAGGGGGCGTGTGCGCCACACCCCCTGCGCAGGCGGCGTCGGTCGCCGATGATCGATCCGAGGGCGGCTCGTGTCCCGCCTGCCCACCTCCGGCAACTCGGTTATACTGCGCTCCCCGCGGTACCCGCCTGCATGGCCGGCCGCCGCGTTGGCCATCATTGCGCCCGTAGCTCAGCTGGATAGAGTACTGCCCTCCGAAGGCAGGGGTCGTGGGTTCGAATCCCGCCGGGCGCACCAATCAAAGTCCGGCCCCGGCGTGGGGCGTTTGCGTTGCCGGGCATCCTCGCCAGTCTTGGGTCTGCTGCCCCGCGTGCCGGGCACGGCAGCCGCTTGGTGTTGCAGTCCGCCTGAAAAAGGATCGCCCTTCCGCCTGACGGAAGTCGAACGATGTCACCGCCCACAGCGGCATCGGACCCAAGCCTTGCGTGAAGGAAGGGTTTTCCATCCCGCCAGCGTGCCTGCCGATAGCAGCCACCTCATGCAGCTGCCTTCCACAAGCATCACGACCGATCCAAAAATGTGCACTACGTCACATTTTATGATATATGTGCCGCCCGGTTTGTGGCCGGGGCTGATGGAGGGATTCATCAGTACAGGAGGTGCAAACATGTACCGGTTGTTCCGACACAGTGCACAACGCTGGCAGTTGCTGCTGGTGCTGGTTGAGTTCCTGCTGCTGATGGCGAGTGTTTATGCCGCGGTGGGGCTGCGTTTCTGGGGGGATGCCGGCACCCAAACCGCGTTCGATCAAGTGCTGCATTGGCGTGCGTCGCTGGTGGCAATGGTGCTGATTGCCTCAATGGCATCGCTCGGGTTGTACCAGGTTCACCTGCGGGCGGGTTGGCTGGGGCGGTGCTGCCGGCAAGGCGTAGCCTTCGTGCTGGGCGGCATAACACTTACCGTGCTTTATTACGCGGTTCCTCTCACGTATCTGGGGCGCGGTGTTCTGGGCATTGCGTTGCTGCTCGGTTACCTCGTCGTGGCGTCATGGCGAGTGTTGTTCCTGAGTCTTGTGGACGCCGAACTGTTCAAGCGCCGCGTGATGATGCTCGGTGCCGGCGAGCGTGCCGCTGAGTTGAACCGCATGATGCGCCGCAAGAGCGATCAACGCGGGTTCAAGATCATGGGTTACGTGCCCGTCGGTACCGACCCGGTGTCCATCTCCGCGCCTCTGCTGCTGCATCCCGAAGAAGCCTTGTGCGAATGGGCGACCCAGTCCGGCGTGAAGGAAATTGTAGTAGGGCCGGACGACCGCCGCGGTACCTTGCCGGTGGATGCGCTGTTGGAATGCAAGCAGCGCGGCATAGCAGTGACCGAGCTCCCCGAGTTTTTGGAGCGCGAAGCCGGCAAAATCAAGATGGACCCAACCAACCCGTCGTGGCTGGTATTTTCGGATGGCTTCAACGTCTCCCCCATGAGGCGCACGGTCAAGCGCGCCTTCGATGTCGTCGTCGCCTTGCTGTTGTTGTTGTTGGCATGGCCGCTCATGCTGCTGACGGCCTTGGCGATTCGGCTGGAGTCGGGCCGTGGCGCGCCGATCCTGTACTACCAGGAACGGGTCGGCGAAAACGGCAAGCTCTTCCGGGTAATCAAGTTCCGCAGTATGGGCACCGACGCCGAGAGCAACGGTGTGGCACGCTGGGCCGCCAAGAACGACGGCCGGGTGACCCGGGTCGGACGTTTCATTCGAAAGGCCCGGTTGGATGAGTTGCCGCAGCTCTGGAACGTACTGCGCGGCGACATGAGCATCATCGGCCCGCGGCCGGAGCGGCCGCAGTTCGTGGCCGATTTCAACACCCGCATTCGCCTCTATTCGTTGCGCCATTGCCTGAAGCCGGGGCTGACCGGGTGGGCTCAATTGCGCTATCCCTACGGCTCCTCCCTGGAGGATGCCGAGGAAAAGCTGAAGTTCGACCTCTTCTACGTGAAAAACCACAACCTGGTGTTTGATCTGGCCATCTTGATCCAGACCTTGGAAGTGGTTTTGTTTGGACGCGGTGCGCGCTGAAATCGAGGAGAATATGCAAGTGAAACCGCTATCGCGAAATTGCATTATCTGGCTGATGATGGCAGCTGGTTTGCTACTGTTTGGCGGGTGCAGCACTACACCTGATGTAGGTAGTTTGTCCGTGGCAACTCCGCCCGTGGAGAATTACATCATTGGTCCGGGTGATTCGCTGCAAGTTTTTGTGCGTGACAATCCCAATCTGACCACCACGGTGCCAGTGCGCCCCGATGGACGCATCTCAATCCCGCTGGTGCAATCGATGATGGCAGCCGGCAAAACTCCGGACGCATTGGCAGGCGACTTGGAGAAGGTGTTGAGCCGCTACATCCGTTCTCCGCTGGTGACCGTGATCGTCGAGAGTTTCGTGGGTGCCTATAGCCAGCAGGTGCGTGTGGTCGGGCAGGCGGCGAAACCCGAGGCCGTACCGTACCGCAGCGGCATGACATTGCTCGATGTGATGATCAACGTTGGCGGTCTTACCAAATTTGCTGCCGGCAACGGCGCCAAGATCGTCCGTCACCTGCCCGACGGCAAGGAACAGACCATACCGGTGCGGCTTGGCGACTTGATGAACGGCAGGGTCAAGTACAACGTAGCCATGCACCCCGGCGACATCCTGATCATTCCCCAGTCAATATTTTGACACGACGGACATGCGTACATGGCAACAGTCAGAGATATCGAAATATGGAATGCGATGCAGAGGCAATCGATCGATTTCCATGGGCTGTTTCAGAACCTGTTGCTGGAGATACGCGCCACTTGGCGTTATCGCTGGCATGCGCTGATCGTCGCGTGGTGCGTGATGATTGTCGGCGCGCTGCTGGTATTCAGCCTCCCCAACAAGTATGTGGCCAATGCCCAGCTGTATGCCGATACCGAGGCGTTGACAAACCCGCTGCTCAGAGGAGTTGCGGTGCGACCGGATGTGCGTGAGCTCCTCCAGATCATTACCCATACGTTGCTTTCGCGCCCCAATCTCGAGGCGGTAGCAGACAGGACCGGGCTGTCTCTACGCGCCACCACGCCGGCGGATAAGGACGCGTTGTTGGCTAACCTCGGCGCCGCTGTCACTGTCAGCGACGCTGGCACCAAGGGTCTTTATAACCTCAGCTATACCGATCCCGACCGGCATATGGCGCAGAAAGTGGTACAGGCGTTCCTGCAGATCCTCGTGAACAACACCTTGGGCGCGAATACCGCATCTACCGAAACGGCACAGAATTTCCTGCAACAACAGGTTGATAGTTACGGCAGCCGATTGAACGAGGAGGAGAAGAAACTTGCGGCTTTCGAGAGAGCCAACGTCGGCTACATTCCCAGTGAGGGTGGCAGCAGCTACTTCGCGCGCCTGCAGACGGCCGAGACCCGATTGCAGAACCTGCAAGACCAGTACGATACGGCCGTCGCCAGCCGTGCAACCACCCAGCAGCAGATGCGCGCCATGGAAATCGGCTCGACCTCTTCGGGTATCGATCCAGGCACCCAGGCGATCGACATGCAGCTTGCGTCCTACCGGCAGCAACTGGACAAGCTGTTGCTGAGTTATACGAATGAATACCCGGACGTGATTTCCACCCGGCGCATGATCGCGCAGCTTCAGAAGCGGCGAGAAGAGCTGCAGAAGAATGCCGCCGGCGCCTCGGTGATGGGCGTGATCTCGGACAACCCGGTGTACCAGGAAATGCAAAAGTCCATGTATTCCACTCAGGTAAGCATCCGCACACTGGCTACGCAAATCGCCTTGCAGAAGCGGCAGATCGTCGATCTCAAGGGCAATGTGGACAAGGTCTCCGACGTGCAAACAACCTTGCAACGGCTGACGCGCAATTACGACATCACCAAGAAGCAGTACGATCAATTGGTGATGCGTTTGAACACGGCCAAACTGTCCCAGGATGCGACGCAGAGTGGCAACAATTTGAAATTTCGGGTTATCAATCCACCGGCTGTTCCATTGCTGCCGGTGAGCCCGAAGCGTGGATTGTTGCTATTGATGGTGTTTGCGCTGGCGGTGGCTATCGGCAGTGGTTTTGCGTATTTCACGCACAAGATAAGGCCGGTGTTTGTAAGTCTCAAGAGTTTGCGGGAGTTCGGCGATTACCCGGTGCTTGGTGCCCTCAGTTTGGTGATGTCACGCTCGCGGCGTCAGGAGCAGCGTCGCGAAGTGGTAGGGTTTTGCGCGGGGGCTGCTCTGTTCACGGCAGTGCTGGTGCTGGGGGTCGCCTTTGACGGACAGCTTACGCGTCTGGTGCAGCATTTCTTTGTGATGGGTGCCGCATGAGCATCGTTGAGAAAGCGGTCGAAAAACTCAAGACCCTGCAGCTTGAGCCGCCGGTATCGCCACGCATCGAGGCTGGATCACCGCATCCGGCACCGACGATCGAGCGTTTGCGGGACAGTGCGCGGGTGGTGGATCAAACCACGGAAACCGTGCCGTCTTGGCATGTGGATCATATGGCGCTCAAGCGCATGGGTTTGCTTTCCGCCGATGACGAGACGAACGGTCGGCTCACGGAAGAGCTGCGTCGCATCAAGCGGCCGTTGATGGACAATGCGATCGGAAAAGGCGGCAGAGTATTGGCTCACGCAAAACGCATTGTGGTAACCAGCGCGTTGCCGGGCGAAGGCAAGAGCTTCACCGCGGTGAATCTTGCCCTGAGCCTGGCGCGCGAGCGGGATTTCGAGGTATTGCTGGTGGATGGGGATATACCGAAATCCGACATCACCCGCGTTTTGGGTCTTGAGGGGCGGCCCGGCCTGATGGATGTGCTGGCGGACGAGCAGCGCCAGCCCACCGAGGTCATTGTGCGAACCGATGTGCCGAATCTGATGGTGGTGCCGGTAGGAATGCGTCAATCGCTTACCGCCGAGTTGTTCGGCAGCCTCCGCATGGAACACGTACTCGAAGAATTCGGCGGTCCGAACCTGCGACGTCTGGTGGTGTTTGACTCTTCGCCGTTGCTGGCGACCTCGGAATCGCAAGTGCTGGTTTCTCATATGGGCCAGGTTGTCATGGTGGTGGCCGCAGATCGCACACGTCAGCAAGTAGTCAATTCGGCACTGCAAAGTTTGAATGGACCGCAATATGTTGGCCTCATGCTCAACATGAGCTGCCTGCCGGCGAGCGAGAACCACTATGACAGCTACTATTATGGCTAGAGCATGCCAGGCGCCATGAAAGGCAAACGTCGATGCACGCTGTCGGCGTCGGTTGTGTTGTCATCGATGGTCTTCGGCAGTTGGGTGACCGGGGTTGAAGCCCAGAGCCAGAATCCTGAGATGCCGCCCGCACTGAACTCCTCCCCCGGCGGACCGGCAGGGGGCAGCGAGAACGTCCCGTTGGGTGTCATTCCGCAGCCGGACATTGACTCTCCTGGTGTGGTCGCGGGTGTCACGCTCGGTGAGCTGTATGTCGATAATCTGACACTGGCGGCTCAAGGCAAGCCGAAACAAACAAGCTGGATCAGTGAAATCCAGCCGTTTATCAAGTCGGCCTACCGTGGTCCGCGGTTTTCCGGACTGTTCGATTACACGCTCACCGGATATCTGTACGGGAACCAATCGCGCCATAACCAGTTGGCTCAAAACCTCGACGCTCACGGTACGCTCGTCATCCTTCCACAACATTTCTTTCTCGACGGCAGCGCGTTGTATGGACGCGAGGTCGTCAACCAAAAATTACCGACCGGGTCGGGCACGTTTTTCCTGGACAATAACCGCGCCAATGTGGCTGTCGGCATGCTCAGCCCCTACTGGCTGCAGGATCTCGGCAATGTCGGCAGCATGACCCTGCGCTACACCCGTGGGCGGGTGGTATATAACCACCGCGGTATCCCGACGGAGAACCATACCCAGCTGAGCGGCATTCCCGATGTCACCAGCAATGCGGTGCAGTTCAGTTTGGTGAGCCCCAAGTATCAAACTTGGGGTTGGAACCTGGAGTATTCCGAGCAGCGGCTGAATCCGGACTTCGGGCAGAGCGTGCAGTTCGCTGTGGCCAAACTGGGAGCTTCGTTACAGGTCAACAATCTCCGGTTGCTGGCCGATGCGGGCAAGGAAAACAAGTTCCTGCCGGACGGCACGGTGCGGCAACTGGAGGCTCCGTTCTGGGACGCAGGGTTTGAATGGTCAATCACCCGGAATAGATTCAGGTTGATGGCCGGACATCGGTTCTTCGGGCGCAGTTTTCAGCTTTCCTGGACGCACCAGGCGGCACTGCTGACGACCGACCTCAGCTATGTGGAGCAACCGACCAATTACAACCAGCAGTTGCTAGGCCTGAGTTCGGGAACGGTGGTGACTCCTCCGGTCAACATCCAGTCGGCGATCCCCTCGCTGACCGAGCGCCAGCCGTATCTGAGCAAGCGCATGTCGGCCTCGGCGGTCTATACGATGCCAAAGAGCACGCTCAGCGTAAGGGTGTATAACGAGTTGCGCAGCTATTTCGCGCAGAACAACAGCGATGAGCGGGTGGCGAACGCCGATGTTTCCTGGTTGTTCAACGTGGGAGCATTCACCACGCTCACGCCCAGTTTTCGCTGGCAACGTTACCAGTTTCGGGGCGGGCAGATCAGCCACATGCATTACGAGCAACTGGCGATCGTGCATCAAATCAACCCAAAAAATTTCGGCAGCGTGCAGCTGCGCCATGACTCCAGCGATGTGTCTTCCGGATCGCCGGGTGCCCACGGGTACCACGTGAACGTGATTTTCCTGCAGTGGACCCATCTGTTCTGAGAACGATATGTATCAGACGTTTTACAAGCTGCGCGGCAAGCCTTTCCAGTTGACCCCTGACCCGGGAATGCTGTTTCCCAGCAAGGGTCACAAGCGTGCCATGGCCTACCTGCTCTACGGTTTCGAGCAGGGCGAAGGCTTCGTGATGATCACCGGCGCGGTCGGTACCGGCAAGACGCTGCTTATCCAGAAGCTGTTCGAAGAACTCGCGCCTCGCAACATCGTGGTTGCCAGTCTCGCTTCGGCCAATCTTGATGGCGAGGATATATTGCCCGCCGTGGCTTCGGCGTTTGGCCTGCCATATGAGCGCCGCAGCAAGGAGGCACTGTTGCAGGATGTGAAGCAGTACCTGATATCACTTCATGCCGGTGACACGCATGCACTGCTGGTGGTGGACGAGGCGCAAACGCTTACTCCAGCCGCGCTCGAGATGCTCCGCATCCTGTCGAATTTGGAGCTGAAGGGCCATGCCCTCATGCAAATATTTCTTGTCGGCCAGGCTGAGCTGAGGCGAATCATCGTAAGCAACCACATGGAGCAGTTGCGCCAGCGCATCATTGCCTCACACCGAATCGAACCCATGGGCGAGGAGGAGAGCCAGGCGTATATCCTCCATCGCCTGCGTGCTGTCGGCTGGAACAACGATCCGGAACTGGCACCAGAAATTTTTGACGAGGTCTACCGAGACAGTCGCGGCATACCTCGCAAGATCAACCTCATCATGGACCGGCTGCTGTTGCACGGCTATCTGGAAGAGCTGCATAGCCTGGATCTGGCCGAGCTCGCCACGGTGCTCGACGAAATGCACGAGGAGATGGCCGGTGTGCCGCCGACGCTGGAAGCGCCCGCCGTACCCCAAAACCACGACCTCGCACGGACCACGACGCCCGCCGAGCGTGAAACCAAACTCGCCGCGCTGGAACTCAAGAGCAACAACATCCTGTTGCGCTTGATGCGCGAAGAGGTCCGGCTCAAGAGAATGCTGCGGACCGGACTGTCGCCGGCATCCGCCACTGATGACGCGGCTATCGCCGACGTGCGGTGTCCGCGTTCGTTCCGAGAGTGAGCGTAAATGAATACGGCATCGCCGCAACACGAACCCATCACCAATGTCATGACGGTGGATGTGGAGGACTATTTCCAGGTTGCGGCCTTTGAAAAGTGCATCCGTCGCGAGGACTGGTCGCACTGGCCCATCCGCGTCGAAGGCAATACCCGGCGCGTGCTGGAGCTTTTCGAGCGTCATGGTGTGCGTGCCACCTTCTTCGTGCTCGGCTGGGTGGCCGAACGCTTCCCCGCGCTGGTGCGTGACATCAGCGCCGCCGGCCATGAAATCGCGAGCCACGGGTTCGGACACGAGCGCTTGGCCAATCTCAGTCGCTCCGAGTTCCGTGACGGGATTACCCGCACGAAACGTCTGCTGGAGGGCCTTACGGGTAACGCGGTTTACGGCTACCGTGCGCCCAGTTATTCCATCGGGCCTGCCACGCTGTGGGCCCATGAGGAGCTGCTCGAAGCGGGGTATCGCTACAGTTCCAGCATCGTACCGATCCATCATGATCTTTACGGCATGCCGGGAGCGCCGCGGTTTCCGTTTTTTGCCGACCGTTCCGGGTTACTCGAAATCCCGGTGACGACGGTGCGACTAGGGGGACGCAACTGGCCATGCGGCGGCGGCGGTTATTTCCGTTTGCTGCCATACACGCTGTTCAGGCGTGGCCTGCGACACGTCAACCTGGATGAGCGCTGCCCGGGCGTGTTCTATTTCCATCCATGGGAAGTGGATCCGCAACAGCCACGGGTACCCGGCGTGGCGCTCAAGAACCGGGTGCGTCACTACCTGAATCTGACGCGCACGGTACCCCGGCTTGAGCGACTCATGCGCGATTTCCGCTTCGACCGCATGGATCGGGTATTTCTCGCTCCCGCCCATGCCGACTACCCCGTGGTGGCGCTTCGGGCCGCCGAACCCAGTGCGCATTGAGAGAGGGTGCAATATGTCCGACCGTCTGGACGACAGTCGTTTTGCCAACCATTGCGTCATAAAGCGTATGGGAAGTGGTGACGAAGGACGCTGGGACGCGTTTGTCAAAGATGCGCCGCAGGCCACGTTTTTCCACCGCACCGCCTGGTGCGGCATCCTGGAGCAGGTGCTCGGCCACCGCTGCCACTATTTGTATGCGGAACGGCATGGGGTCATTACTGGCGTGCTGCCACTCGCCGAGATACGCAGTCATCTGTTCGGCCACGCGCTGATTTCGACGCCATTTTGCGTTTATGGCGGCGTGGTGGCCTGCGACGCGGACAGCGAGGCACGGTTGGTACAGGCCGCCACCGCCCTCGCCGACCAACTGCGAGTCGACTATCTCGAACTGCGCAACCGCGAGCTGCGTTCCCCCGCTTGGCCAGTCAAGGACCTGTACGTCAGTTTCCGCAAAGAGATCCATCCGGACCATGACGAAAATCTGAAGGCGATCCCGCGCAAGCAGCGCGCCATGGTCCGCAAGGGCATCAGCGCCGGCCTGCAGGCGCACCATGACGGCGGCATTGCCGAGTTTTACCGGGTGTACGCCGAGAGCGTGCGCAATCTGGGTACGCCCGTGTTGTCCCGCAACTATTACACGAGACTACAGCAGACGTTTGGCGAGGATTGCGAGGTTACCGTGGTCACTCACAAAGGGCAGCCGGTATCCGCGGTCATGAGCTTCTACTTCCGCGACGAAGTGCATCCCTATTACGGTGGCAGCGTGGTGCGTGGCCGTGATCTCAAGGCCAACGATTTCATGTACTGGGCGGTCATGCAACGTGCGGTGGAGCGTGGCGCACGCCTGTTCGATTACGGCCGCAGCAAACAGGACAGCGGTTCCTATCACTTCAAGAAGCACTGGGGTTTCGAGCCGCAGCCGCTGCCCTATGCCTATTACCTGGTACGTGCCAAGGGGATCCCCAATATCAGCCCTGACAATAGAAAATACGACCTGTTCATCAGGGCCTGGAAGCAGTTGCCGCTGCCGGTGAGTTGTGCGCTGGGCCCATGGCTCGCGCGGGATCTGGGTTAGCTCGTGCGATCGGTATTGTTTCTTTGCCACCGGATGCCGTGGCCACCCAGCAAGGGCGACAAGATTCGCTCGTACCATGTATTGCGGTGGCTCGCCGAACGTTATCACGTGTATCTGGGCACATTCGTGGACGATCCGGCCGACTGGCAGTACCTTGCACCGGTCGAGTCCCTGTGCGCCGAGGTTTGTATCCGTCCCTTGGGGCCCTGGCGTTCGGGCTGGCGCGCGCTTGTCTCACTGATGCGGGGTGAAGCTCTCACCGTCGGGGTTTACCACGACCGCGTCATGCAAAGTTGGGTCGAACGATTACTTGCCGAGCACAAGCTGGATCTGGCCTTGTGCTATTCGTCCGGTGTTGCGCCATTTGTCTTGCGGCACGCCCAACTGCGCCGTGTCATGGATTTCGTGGACGTAGATTCCGACAAATGGCGCCAATATGCGCAGAATCATGGTGGCGCGACGTGCATGATTTACCGGAGGGAAGCGCGGCGGCTGGCAGAGTTCGAGCGCACGATTGCCGCCCAATTTGACGCCAGCGTACTGGTTTCGGAAGCTGAAGCGGTTTTTTTTCGGAATCAAGTGCCGGAATCGGCCGGCAAAGTGCACGGTATCCCCAATGGTGTGGATGCCGAGTATTGGGATCCGCAACGTACCTATCCCAGTCCCTACCAGCCGGGAGAAAGGGTGGTGGTGTTCGTGGGTGCCATGGATTACCGCGCCAATGTGCATGCGGCGCAATGGTTCGCACGCGAAGTCTGGCCGCTGATTTTCGCCCGGCGTCAAGAAGCTCGCTTTTACATCGTGGGCAGTCGACCGACAGCCGCAGTCCGCGCGCTGGGCCAGCTCGCGGGCATGACGGTTACCGGGCGGGTTGAAGATGTGCGGCCATATCTGGCACATGCACATGTCGTGGCGGCACCGTTGCGCATTGCCCGCGGCATTCAGAACAAGGTATTGGAGGCGCTGGCCATGGAGAAGGTCCTGCTGGCAACGCCTCAAGCCTACGAGGGTATCGAAGATTTCGAAGGTCGCCGAGGCTGCATCGACGAATCGCCCGAGGTCCTGGCGACGGAAGCCTTGCGTTGGCTGGATGCGCCGCAAGCCGTGCGTGTGCCGGCGGCCCGCGCCAAGGTTCTGTCCCGCTATGACTGGGTGCGCAATCTCGGTGTTTATGGAAACGTGCTGGGCAATGCCCGGCCCGCTGCGGCCTCTGTGAATATCGCGTGCGTTGACGGGTTGGAGGCGCGCTTTTGAACAGACCGCTTGCAGCCATGACGGGTATTTCCGTGCGCCGCCCCGGCTGGGTACTGGCTGTGGCCGCCTTCGCCGTTGCCGTCGTCGCGTTGCTGGCCTGCTACTGGCAGACCGTGCAATCGCTGGTGTGGGTCTGGGATCACGATGGAACGTATCAGTATGCCTTTCTGATCTTTCCGTTGAGCCTGTGGATGGCATTCAACCTGCGGCATCGACTCCGGGCGAGCCCGCCCGCGCCGAGCGTATGGGGCCTGGCAGCGATGGCTTTGCTGGTGTTTGTCTGGTACGCCGGCCACCTGCTGGATATCAATCTGGCGCAGCATTTCGCATTCGTGGCCCTGTTCCCGATGCTGGTGCTGGCATGCTGGGGGTGGCGTGCTCTGTGGGTTCTGGCGTTCCCGCTCGGCTACCTGGTGGTGTTCGCGGTTCCCTGGGGCGATGCGCTGGTGGGTCCGTTGCAAGACATCACGGCGCATTTTGCCGTGCGCGCGCTGGAGCTGACCGGCACGCCGGTGTTGCTCAACGGTCGCGAGATCATCACGCCCTCGGCGGTATGGATGGTGGCAGATGCATGCAGCGGCGTGAAATTCTTCATCGCCTGCACCGCCATCGGCTGCTTGTATGCCTACCTGATGTATCGCCGCTGGTGGAAGCGGATGGTTTTCGTGGCGCTGTCGGCAGCGGTGCCTGTTATCGCGAACGGTTTGCGGGTGTATTTCACCGTGCTGATCGGCGAGACCTGGGGACTGAAATACGCCACCGGCACGGATCACCTGATTTTCGGCTGGCAGTTCTTCGGTACCGTGCTGTTACTGCTGTTGCTGGCCGGCTGGTTTTTCCGGGACAGCATTCTGGTTCATGAGCATTCCCCTGCGCATGACGACACATTCGCCATCGCGCGGAGCGTGGTCTGGCTGGCAGCTATCGCGCTGTTGGTCGCGGGTCCGGTATTGGCCGCCGGACTCGCATCACCGGCAGCGTCGGAAACCATGCACTTGACCGCGCCGGCGATCGCGGGCTGGAGGGGGGCGAAGGCAGCCGAAGACGGCTGGCGCCCGACCTTCAAGGGGGCGGCTGGGCAGGTACGAGCATCCTATCGAGCGGCTACCCACGGCGACGTCGTCGAGTTGTATCACGCCGTCTATACCGGCAAACCGCGCCGTGGCCATACCCTGATCACGTACGGAAACGACCTCTACGATCCGGCGCGCTCGAAGATTCTGAGCCGTGGCAGTCAACAGGTTGATCTTGCCAACGGGCGGAGCACGACTGCCGAGGAGCTGCGACTGGCGGGTACATCCGGTCCGCGCCTGGTGTGGTACTGGTATTGTGTCGATCGCCGCTGTACCCGTTCGCCAGTGCTGACCAAGTTGCTGCAGGCATCGGATGTGCTACGTGGGCATGTACCGCGATCTTCGGTGTGGGCATTGTCGTCACTGGTCGCCGACGGCGCTACGGATCGGGCACGGGCGAACTTGCACGCTTTTGCGAAGTCGCTGCCTGCGGCAGGCGCGTCGGATTTGCAGGCGCAGCGGCGACCCGAGGTTGCGGGGAACGAGCCGTGAACGACAGACCGCTGATCGTGCACGTGGTCTACCGGCTGGACACCGGTGGCATGGAGCGCGTCGTGGTATCGCTGGTCAACGCGACCCATGATCGTTACCGTCACGCGGTGATTTCGCTGACCGGCTTTGGAGCTTTGCGCCACGAAATCGAGGATGCCGTTGTAGCGTGCCTGTCGCTTGAAAAGAAGCCGGGCAAGGACTGGTGGTGCTACTTCCGATTCTGGCGTGCCTTGCGGACGCTGAAGCCGGATCTCGTGCAGACATACAACATCGGGACGCTGGATCTGGCGCCGGTCGCCAGATTGGCTGGCGTGCACCGGCTGATCCATGCCGAACACGGGCGCGATGCTGCCGATCCGGAAGGCGACAAGCCCGGATACCAATGGCTGCGGCGTTGGATGGCGCCGCTGATCAGGCGGTATGTTGTGGTGTCGCATGACCTGCAGATCTGGCTCACGGATCGCGTGGGCATCCGACCGTCCAAGGTAACCTGTATCGCGAACGGAATTGACCTGGCCAAGTTCAGTCGGGCACGCATTGGGTTCGAGCCGCGTAAACGGCTAGGCGATTTTGCGCCGCCGGGGACCGTGCTTGTCGCCAATGTCGCACGCCTTGACAAGGTCAAGGATCACGAAGGCCTGATTTTCGCGTTCAAGCTCCTGCGCGAGCAGGCCGGGAAAAATAATGCCGGCGCCCGCTTGATCATCGCCGGCGAGGGGCGGCAACGCGGGGAATTGGAACGACAGATTGCCCGGCTTGGCTTGATGGAAACGGTGCGGTTGCTTGGCAACCGTGCTGATGTGGCGCATCTGCTGGCGGAATGTGATGTGTTTGCCTTGTCTTCCATTGCCGAAGGTATGCCGCTCACGCTGATGGAAGCCATGGCCACCGGACTGCCGGTGGTCGCGACCGACGTCGGGGGCGTCGCCTCGGTGGTCGAGGCCGGCGTGACCGGTACGCTGGTGCCGGCCGGCGATCCGCAAGCCCTGGCTGAGGCTCTGAGCGCCTATGTCGCAGATGAAAATCTGCGACGTCAACATGGCGACGCTGGATGTGCCCGCGTCGCCGCGCAATTCAGTTTGAGCACAATGGTGTCTGCATATGTAGCGCTGTACGATGAATTACTGGGTCGGCGGTCGTACGCCCTGCAGCCGCGTGCGATCACCGGTTTGACCGAGCACAAGGAGAATTGACGTGTGCGGTTTGGCAGGAATCGTGTCATCTCGCCATCTCCGCGTGGATGAATGCATCCTGCTGGCAATGAGGGATGCGCAGCTTCACCGCGGGCCGGATGAGGCCGGGTTGTACCTCGGCGATGGGGTGGGCCTGGCGCATCGCCGCCTGTCCATCATCGATCTGCGCCATGGGCGGCAGCCGATGGTGGATGAAGCGGCCGGTCTGGCGTTGATCTACAACGGCGAGCTGTACAACTTCCAGTCGCTCAAGGCCGAACTGGAAGCGCTGGGTGTGGTGTTTCAAAGCCGCTGCGATACCGAAGTGCTGCTGCGTGCCTGGCAGCAGTGGGGCGAAGCCTGCCTGCCGCGTCTGGTTGGCATGTTCGCGTTCGCGGTTTGGGACATGCGCGAGCAGCGTGTCCATCTTGCACGCGATCAAATAGGCATCAAGCCGCTCTACTACGGCTTCACAAGCGCCGGCGACCTGGTGTTTGCATCCGAACTCAAGGGGCTTTTGGCGCATCCCGATGTGCAACGCAGGCTCGATCCACAGGCGTTGGAGGACTATCTGGCGCTCGGCTACGTGCCCGATCCGAAAAGCATCTATCGGGGGGTTCGCAAACTGCCGCCCGGGCACTGGCTGAGCTGGCGCGCCGAAGATTCCGAGCCGGCTCCCCGCCAATACTGGGATGTGCCTTTCGACCGCACCGCCGACGTGGCGGCGGATGAGGCTGCAGCACAGCTCCGCAGCTTGCTGGATGAAGCGGTGGCGGGCCAGATGATTGCGGATGTGCCGGTTGGGGCGTTTCTTTCCGGTGGCGTGGATTCCAGCGCCGTGGTGGCCAGCATGAGCCGGGCATCGCGCCAACCGGTGCGTACCTGCTCCATCGGCTTTGATCATGGCGGTTTCGACGAAACCGTCTATGCGCGCCGCGTCGCCGGGCATCTGCATACCCGGCATTTCGAGCGGCAGGTCGGCGCCGACGATTACGCGTTGCTCGACACGCTGGCGGCGGTTTACGACGAACCGTTTTCCGACAGTTCGGCCCTGCCGACGTATCGCGTGTGCGAGTTGGCGCGCACCCAGGTGACTGTGGCGCTGTCCGGCGATGGCGGCGACGAGAATTTCGCCGGCTACCGGCGCTACCGCTTGCATGCATGGGAAAGCGGCCTGCGCGCACGATTGCCGCTGTCGCTGAGAAAGCGGATGTTTGGTCTATTGGGAGGCATCTATCCCAAGGCCGACTGGGCGCCACGCCCATTGCGTGCCAAGACCACGCTGCAGGCTCTTGCCCGCGACGACGTGGAAGCCTATTACCACAGCGTCAGCATCACGTCTGCGGCGATGCGCCAGCGTCTCTACAGCACGCGCTTCAAGCGCGAACTTCAAGGTTACAGTGCGCTTGCCGTGTTTCGTGCCCACGCAAAACGCGCGCCCACGGATCATCCGCTGTTGCTGGCGCAATACCTGGACCTGAAGACATGGCTTCCCGGCGACATCCTGACCAAAGTGGATCGTGCCAGCATGGCGCACAGCCTGGAGGTCCGCGTACCTCTGCTCGATCACCGCTTGGTCGAGTGGGCATCCTCTTTGCCGCCCGGGTTGAAGCTGAAAGGAGGAACAGGCAAATATCTCCTGAAGAAAGCTCTCGAGCCGGATATACCCCACGAGGTGCTACATAGGACCAAGATGGGTTTCAGTGTGCCCTTGGCGGCCTGGCTGCGTGGCCCACTCTCCAAGCGCGTGCGGGAGGCATTGCTTTCAGGAGCCATCGCCGAATGCGGGTATTTTGAGCCGGTCATGCTCGATCGGTTGGTGCGACAGCATGTGTCAGGCCGGCGCGATCACAGCGCGACGCTGTGGAGCCTGCTGATGCTGGACGCGTTTCTGCGCCGCATGCAGCAACCTGCCGCCACCGCGATACCATCCGGGCCGGCGGGCAAGGTCCTGGTTGCCGGGGCACGGTCATGAACCGCTGCATTCTCGTGTTCGGAATGCCGCGCTCTGGCACCACCTGGATCGGCAAACTGTTCGACAGCCATCCGGACACGCTCTACCGCCATGAACCGGACAGCGTGCGGCGCCTGAGCCTGCCGCTGTATCCCGAGACGCAGGTTGCGCCGCAGTATCGCGAGGAACTGGAGCAGTTTGTCGCATCGCTGCCGGAGCTGCGCTGTCCCAAGGTGGTGGGCAAGCAGCCGTTGTTCCCCAAGAGCTACCAGTCCGCTGCGGCCCTGTGCGCGTATCGTGTGAGCGTGGCTTTCGCCAAAGCCGCCAGCCGCGTCCAGCGAAACGTCCCTTGTCTCTACCGGCCTACGGCGGAGGGCTGTGCGCGGGTGCGTATCGTGTGGAAGTCCATTGAGTCGTCCGGACGGCTGGGTGCATGCATGGAGGCACTGCCAAATGCGCGCGCCATTCACCTGATGCGTCATCCTTGCGGCTATGTCGCATCGGTGTTGCGCGGCGAGACAGCAGGGCGTTTCGGCGATCTGATACCCAGCGCGGAAGACTTGTGGTTGCTCAAAATGCTGCTGGCCACATCCGCCGGGAAAACTCGCGGACTCAGTCTGGACGATGTCGAGCGGCTCACGCCGGAGGAGCGGCTGGCATGGCGCTGGGTACTGACCCAGGAAAAGATCCTTGCGGATATCGAGGGCTGCGAGCGTGTGCTCACGCTGCGGTATGAGGATGTCTGCGCCGAGCCCCTCGTCATGACCCGGCGAATGTTCGAGTTTGCCGGTCTCGACTGGCAATCCCAGACCGAGGGCTTTATCCGTGCGAGTACGCAGCCGACGAACCAGACGACGGACACGGGCTATTACAGTGTGTTCAAACGCCCGCAGGCATCGGCAGGACGCTGGCGCGAGGAGCTGGCGCCGCAAGTCATCGAACGCATCCTGCGGATTTTCCGAACCAGCCCCCTGTACCGGTTTTACGCCGACGATGCGCAGACGCCGGTGGCTCCCCTGTCGGAGGCGACACCATGAGCACCACGCTGGTCAAGTGTGTCGGCGATGACGTTGCGACGTCAGCAAAAAAGGATTTCAACGTGGCGTGGCATGCTGTGGGAACCGGTGCCGAAGCGGACGGAAATCGCAAGATTCATCTGCTGGTACTCACCAGCCTGTATCCGAATGCCGCACAGCCACGGCACGGTGTGTTTGTCGAGGAGCGGTTACGCCATCTGGTGGATTCCGGCCGGATTACGGCGACGGTTATGGCGCCAGTGCCGTGGTTTCCATTTCGGCATCAACGTTTAGGCGCCTATGCGGCGTTCGCCAGGGTGCCCGAGCACGAGCAGCGCTACGGCATCGATATCAGTCACCCTCGTTATCCGGTGATTCCGAAACTGGGCATGAGCATCGCGCCATTCCTGATGTATCGCGCTCTTCTGCCGGTATTCCGAAAACTGAAAGCCAGCGGGATCGACTTCGATCTGATCGATGCACACTACTTTTATCCGGACGGCGTGGCAGCGGCACGGCTCGGTGCGGCCCTGGGCAAGCCGGTGGTGATCACCGCGCGCGGTACCGATGTGACGTGGATCCCGCACTACCGTCGACCCAGAGCGCAAATCCAGTGGGCAGCGGAGCGCGCCGCCGCCATCGTGGCCGTATCGCAGGCGTTGAAGGACGAAGTGGCCACCCTGGGCGTCGACCCCGGAAAGGTCACGGTCTTGCGCAACGGCGTCGACCTTGATCGGTTCGGGCCGCGGGACCGCGTGGCGATCCGGGCCGACCTGGGCCTCACCGGTCCGGTGTGGTTGACGGTGGGCCATCTGGTCTCCCTCAAGGGTGTGCACATTGCCATCGCGGCGCTGGCGCGCGTGCCGGATACGACGCTGCTGATCGCCGGCGAGGGGCCGGAGCAGAGCAAGCTGCGCGGCCTGGTGGAACAGCTCGGTCTGCACGCGCGCGTGCGGATGCTCGGCACCATTCCCCACGCGCAACTGTGTGACTACTACAACGCGGCGGATGCGCTGGTGCACGCGTCGAGCCGTGAAGGCATGCCCAACGTCGTGCTGGAATCGCTGGCCTGCGGCACGCCGGTGGTGGCTGCACCGTATGCCGGAGTCGGCGAGTTGCTGGATGCGCCTGAGGCGGGGGAGATCGCCGCGCAGCGCAGTGCCGAAGCCATGGCCGCCGCCTGGCGGCGGTTGCGGGATCGGGCGCCGACGCGTGCCGCCACCCGCGCCGTGGCGGAGCGGCTGGGCTGGTCGCCGGTGGTGGAAGCGCAGCACGCACTGTATGCGCGGGTACGTACAGTCGCTGCCGGTAGCCCGACCTTCGGAGCAGAGCCATGAGCGGCATCCTGAGCGTTGCGCGGCGCCAAGCCCGGCCAGAGGCATCGGCCGAGCGGCCGCTGCGCATCCTGCACGTGCTCGATCATTCGCTGCCCCTGCATAGCGGCTATACCTTCCGCACGCTCGCCATCCTCGAGGCGCAGCGCGCGCTGGGGTGGGAAACGGTGCAACTGACCGGCCCCAAGCAGGGCAGCAGCCAGCAGCGCGAGGAGCACATCGGTGACTGGATGTTCTACCGCACGCCGCCGGCGTCCGGCTTGCTGGCAGGATTGCCGCTGCTCCGGTATCGCTTCCTGATGCGCGCGTTGCAGACCCGACTGGCCGAAGTGGTGGACAGCGTGCGTCCGGACATTCTCCACGCGCACTCGCCGGTGCTGGACGCGCTACCGGCGCTGGCGGTGGGGCGCGCCACCGGCATCCCGGTGGTGTACGAAGTCCGCGCGTTCTGGGAAGACGCTGCCGTCGACCTCGGCACGGCGAGAGAGGGAGGGGCGCGGTATCGGTTGACGCGCGCGCTGGAAACCCGGGCCCTGCAACGGGCGGACGCGGTGACCACGATCTGCGACGGCTTGCGCGGCGACATGCTGGAGCGCGGCATTTCCGCCGACAGGGTCACCGTCATTCCCAACGCCGTGGACATTGCACGCTTTCGATCCACGGCGAGCGTCGATGCAAAGCTGCTGGAAGAGTACGGACTCGCGCGTGGGTACACGCTGGGGTTCGCCGGCTCGTTCTACGCCTACGAGGGGTTGGACCTGCTGCTCCGGGCCATGCCGCTGGTGCTGCAGGCGGTGCCGCAGGCACGCCTGCTGTTGCTGGGTGGCGGCCCGCAGGAGGATGCCTTGCGTGCACTGGCCAACAGCCTCGGCCTCGAACGCGTGGTGCACTTCGTCGGTCGCGTGCCGCACGGCGAAGTCACCCGCTATTACGGCGTCATGGACATCATGGTCTATCCGCGTATCTCGCGGCGGTTGACGGAGCTGGTGACACCGCTGAAACCGCTCGAGGCGATGGCCATGGGCAAACTGGTGGCGGCCTCGGATGTCGGCGGCCACCGCGAGCTGATTCGCGATGGCCACAATGGTCATCTGTTTCCCGCCGGGTCGGCCGAGGCCATCGCGCAGTGCCTGGCCACCCTGCTGAAGACGCACGCGGGTCGGGACAGGGTGATCGCCAATGGGCAGGAGTTCGTCGAGCGCGAACGCACCTGGTCGGCGAGCGTGGCGCGCTACCGCGCCGTCTATGCCGACGTACTCGATCGTCGCCGGCGCAGCGCCGGAGGTGCGCATGATCGCTGATACGCCAGCCGTGGTGCTGGGCGCCGGAGTCAATGGACTGGGCGTGGCGCGCAGCCTGGCGCGCGCACGGGTCCCGGTCTGGTTGCTGGATACCGATGTACGGCGTCCGGAAATGCACACCCGTGCGGCAAAGCCGTTGCAGATACGTGCGACGCACGGTGAAACGCTGGTCGAGGAGCTGGTGCGCCTGGGCACGGCGCGGCTCTCAGGTGTGCGCCCGGTGCTGTTCCTGACCCAGGAGGAAAGCGTCAAGACCGTTTCGCGCCACCGTGACCTGCTGTCCGCCTTTTATCGATTCAGTCTGCCGCCTGCAGACGTCGTGGATACCTTGTTGCACAAGGAGGGGTTCCAGCGCCGCGCCGAACAACTCGGCAGTCCCATTCCGCCGCTGCTGCACGTCCGCACGCTGGAGGATCTGGCCGCGCTCGAACGCCTTCATTATCCGGTGGTGGTCAAACCCGGCGAACGGAATGCCGATTATGGCGGGCAGTTCAGGAAGGCGTACCGCGTGGAGAGTGCCGCGGAAGCTGCCGGGCTGGTTCGCCGCATCCTGCCGGTGATGGCCGACGTGGTGGTGCAGGAGTGGATCGAGGGTCCGGATTCGGACATCCATTTCTGTCTGCAGTACCTCGCCGGCCAGGGGCAGGTGGTGGCGTCGTTCACCGGCCGCAAGATCCGCTCGTGGCCGCCACAGGTGGGCGGTACCGCCAGTTGCACCGCGGCTGCGGAAGTCCATGCGGAGCTTTCTGCCATGACCACCCGGTTCTTCCAGGACGCGGGTGTGATCGGCATGGCCAGCATGGAGTACAAGCGCGATGCGCGCAGCGGCGAGTTCCGCATGGTGGAGCCGACGATCGGCCGCACCGACTACCAGGAAGAAGTGGCAAGCCTGAATGGCGTCAATCTGCCGTTTGCGGCCTGGCGTTCGGAGCTGGGCCTGCCGCTTCCGCCGCCCGCCGCTGCAAGACGGCCCGTCGTGTGGCGGGTGCGCTCCGAGGACATGCAATCGGCCACCGCCCAAGGCCAGCGGCTCACGCAGGGCTATCCACGCGGCCCGGTAGCCGATGCCTTGTTCCGGTGGCATGACCCCATGCCGTGCCTGGCCGAGGGCCTGCAGCGCGTTCGACGTGCGCTGCACGACCGAACTTCGAAGATGCTGCCGGGATCGATTGCGGCGAGGAGCAAGTCATGAATGCGGTCATCAGGCTGCTGTCTGCCCGCCGGACGCCCCCGGCAGTGGATCCGCGCCATGGGTTGCAGGCGGCCGCCGAATGGCTGGCGCGCGCCCAGGACGCCACCGGCTGCGGCGGTGTCAGTGCCTACTACGATGCAGCGAAGCGGCAATGGGCCGGCGCCTATCCGGAAACCACCGGGTACATCATTCCGACCTTCCTGCGCTACGCGCAGTTCTCCGGTCAAGACGACTACCGGGAGCGCGCGCTGCGCATGGCCGAGTGGGAAACCGCCATCCAGCTTCCCGAAGGAGGCGTGCGTGCCGGTACGCTGGATTCGAGCTCGCTGGTGCCGACCATCTTCAATACCGGGCAGGTGTTGTTTGGCTGGCTGTCGGCATGGCAGCAGACGCAGGACGCGCGTTTTCGCGACTCGGCGCAGCGCGCGGCGGACTGGCTGGTGGCCGCCCAGGACCCTGATGGCGCATGGCGTCGCTACGCTTCACCGTTTGCCGCCCACGGCATCAATACCTACAACACGCGCGTGGCGTTTGCGCTGGCCAGGGCCAGCCTGGTCTTGCAGGAGTCGCGCTATCTCGATGCGGCCGTGCGCAATGTGCAGTGGGCACTTTCCCAGATGCGCCCCAACGGATGGCTGGAAAACAACGATCTGGAAGACAACGAACGCCCGCTGACACACACCATCGCGTACGCGACCCGCGGCATGCTGGAAGTCGGCCTGATCGCCGGCAACGACGCCTTTGTGGAGGCGGCGGCGCGCGTGGCGGGAGCCGTTGCGCAAACCCAGCGTCGCGATGGCGCCCTGCCTGGCCGGCTGGATTGCGCCTGGCAAGCGGCGAGCCGCTGGACCTGCGTGACCGGCAATGCGCAGATGGCGATCATCTGGCAGCGTCTGGCCGCGGAAACCGGCGAGCGTGGCTGGAAACCAGCGGCGGAACGCGCCAATCGCTTCAATCTTTCCATCCAGGATGTGACGGCGACCGACAAGGCGGTGCGCGGCGGCATGCCGGGCTCGTACCCGCGGTCAGGCGGCTACATGAGAAACCGCTACCCGAACTGGGCCGCGAAGTTCTGCATGGACGCGCTCATGCTGCAACTGCAGGGAGGCTAGCGCATGCGCGACATCGTCCTGGCCCTGTTCGTGTTCGGAACGCTTCCCTGCATCCTGATGCGGCCATACATCGGGCTGCTCGTGTGGTCGTGGCTTGGCTACATGAACCCGCATCGTTTGTGCTATGGCTTTGCGGTCACCTTTCCCTGGGTGTATATGGTGGCGATCGTCACTGCTGCCGGCCTGTTGTTCAGCAGGGACAGCAAGAGGATTCCGTGGTCGGCGGTCAGCGTGTTGTTGCTGATGTTCCTGTTGTGGACAGGGCTGACCACGTTCTACGCGCTGATACCGGATTCGGCATGGATCAAGTTGCAGGAGTTCGCCAAGGTCATGGTCATGGTGTTTGTCACCCTGATCCTGGTCAACAGCCGCGAGCGCCTGCACTGGCTGGTATGGATGATCGTGGTTTCACTGGGCTTTTACGGTGTCAAGGGCGGCGTCTTCACGCTGGCCCGCGGCGGCGCCAACCACGTGCTTGGACCTCCGGGCAGTTTCATCGCCGACAACAACGCCCTGGCGCTTGCGCTGTGCATGACTTTGCCGCTCATGCGTTACCTGCAGCTGCATTCGCCCCGGAAATCCGTGCGTGTCGGCCTGGGCCTCGGCATGCTGCTGACCGGCATCGCGATCCTGGGCACCTACTCGCGCGGCGGCCTGATCGGCTTGGCTATCGTCGCAGGCGCCTTGTTCCTGAAGAGCCGCGGCCGAGTCGCCGTGGTGCTCGTCATCGTGGTGGTGGGCCTGGCTGGCGCGCACTTCATGCCTGCGCAGTGGACCAACCGCATGGGAACCCTGCGCAATGCGCAGCAGACGGACTCGGGCGAAACACGGATACAGTCGTGGCAGTTCTCGACCAGCGTCGCCTTGCATCGGCCATGGCTGGGTGGCGGCTTCAACGTGTATCAAAGCACTCCGGCATGGGAGCGCTACGGTCCGCAAGGCGCCGTCCCGCGTGCGGTGCACAGCATCTATTTCCGGGTCCTGGGCGAACAGGGTTTTCTGGGGCTGGCATTGTTCGCCGCGCTGCTGTTCGCCAGCTGGAGAAACTGCAGTCAGGTGCGAAAGCGCTCTCGCGATATTCCCGCCCTGCGCTGGGCTTTTGACATGGCTTCCATGCTGCAAGTCTCCCTGGTGGCGTTCATGGCGACGGGGACGTTTCTGCCCATGAGCTACTTCGACCTGAGCTTGCAGCTGATGGCGCTTTCCGCGGTGCTGGCGGATTTCTGCATGCAACAGATCCGCAGCAGCCAGTCGATCGAGCTGCGCACGCCCGGGAACTTGAGCGCGCGTGCCGCCAAATTGGCCAACCCGATCCGGGGCGGATGACATGGGCCGCGCCGTCCTGATGATCGCGTTCCACTTCCCGCCGGCCGCGATGGGCAGCGGACACCTGCGTACGCTCGGTTTTGCGCGCTATCTGCCGGAATTCGGATGGGACCCCATCGTGTTGTCGGCGCGGGCATTGGCTTATCCGCGCACCGCGCCCATCGCCGCTGGCGTCATTCCGGAAGGCTGCGAGGTATACCGCACATTGGCGCTTGACGCCCGTCGCCATCTCGGTATCGGCGGGAAATATCCCGGGTTCCTCGCGCAGCCCGATCGCTGGGCCTCGTGGTGGCCAGCGGCAGTCGCGCAGGGGTTGCGCCTGATCCATCGTCACCGGGTGCAGGCGATCTGGTCCACGTACCCCATCATGACCGCGCATTGCATTGCGCGGACCTTGAGCGGCATCACGAAGTTGCCGTGGATCGCGGACTTCCGTGACCCGGTGACCAGCTCGGTCGAGGCACAGAATCTTTTTTCGGTGGCCTCGCAGCAGCGCTGGGAGCGACGTGTGCTGCGCGACGCGAAGCGAGCCGTGTTCACTACGCCGGGTGCCATGCGCGACTGTGCCGAGCGGCATCCCGAGGCTGGCCGCGGCGGACGCCTGGCGGTCATTGGCAATGGCTATGACGAGGCGGCCTTCGTCGACCTTCCGCGCGTTGCGTCGCGAACGGAGGGGCGGCCGTTGATGCTGTTGCACAGCGGCTTGCTGTATCCGGAGGGTCGCAATCCGGTGCCCTTTTTCCATGCCCTGGCCGGCCTGAAGAGCGCCGGGCTGGTGGGGCCTGCGCTGCTCAAGGTGGTCTTGCGTGCCAGTGGCTGGGAGGCCCGCTACCAGCAGGACATCGACCGCCTCGGGATTGCCGACCTCGTATCCCTGGCGCCGCCCGTTGGTAACGGCGAGGCGCTGGTCGAGCAAGCCGCTGCGGACGGATTGCTGCTGTTTCAGGGCAGCAAGTTCGATCGGCAGATACCGGCCAAGGTCTATGAGTACCTGCGCATCGGGCGGCCAGTCTTCGCGCTCGCCGGGCCGGAGGGGGACACGGCGTCGCTGTTGCGGGATGCTGGCGGCGCAGTCATCGCGCCAACGGAAGACGTGGACGCCATCGCGCAGCAGCTGTCCGAGTTTGTCCTTGCGCTGCGCAAAGGGCAGGCGCCGCGGGCGCGCCCGGAGGTCGTATCCCGATATTCAAGGCGCGAGGGGACCGCCGTGCTGGCAGGGGTGCTGGATCAGGCTTTGCGCCTGAATCCGTCTGGCGAAGGTTTTCGCCGCCAATCGCCGGCGCGGTAACCAGCCTCGTGGACGCATCGAACCGAGAACCATCCAATGCCGGGACCGGGAGACAAAGCATGAGCCGGAACCCTGACGAGCACTGCAAGAGCACCACGGTTGCGGCCGACTATGACAGGAACAGGTTTTCGAGCATCCCGGGGCAGGTGTTCAACTTTCTGGATAAGCGACTCGTCGCGAAGTGTTTCTCCCAGTTGCCTGAAGGCGGCACGATCGCCGATGCGCCATGCGGGACGGGGCGACTGGCGGAGGCACGGCTGGATGCCGGGTATCGGGTGCACGGCTTCGACATCTTCCAGGCCATGCGGGGGGTGGCACGGCAACGCCTGGCGTCGCATGGAGGGAACTTTACCTGCGAGGTGGCCGACTCGAAGGAACGCCCGCCAAGCGGACCCGTCTGCGATGGCGCGGAGTGCGCACGGGTATTGATGCATTTTCCGCCTGAGCAGCAAGTGCAGTTTCTGACCGGGGTGGCCGGTCTCAGCCGTTCGGTTGCGGCCATCAATCAGAGTCTCGATTCCGGTTATCAACGGGTTCGGCGCAGGCTGAAACGGTGGGTGGGAAATCAGCCTTCAGCCCGGTTCCCGATAACCGATGAAAACATCAAGCTTCGGCTGAAAGGAGCGGGCCTGCGTGAAGTGCGGCGCTATCGACTGCTCCCGGTCATGAGCGAAGCGGTGTATATCGTTGCAAGGAAGTTCGATGTTCCGGATCGCGGATAGCCAACGGCGCGACAAGAGTGGAGCGATGCGCTGCGCAATGCCGACTGCGTTGCCTTGTGGCACCCGCCGTGACCGCATGAGCGGCGTTTGGCTGGAGTTGAGGTCGAGGCCTTGTGACCAATAAGAGCCAACAACAGGGAAACGGCGTGCGCAGGGCGCTGTCGCTGTCGTTCGTCCAGCAGTTCGTCGCCCTGGTCTTCAGCTTCGGCTCGGTCACGATCATCAGCCGGCTCCTCACTCCTTCGGAAGTCGGTGTGTTTTCGATCGCGGCCGGCCTGGTTGCCCTGGTTCACATGCTGCGCGACTTCGGGGTCAGCGAATACGTGGTGCAGGCGCCGATTCTTGATGAGTCGCTGGTACGCACCGTCTTCACGGTGAACCTGGTCATTGCATGGTGTCTTGGCGGGCTCATCGTCGCGACCAGTGGCGCGGTCGGGGCGTTCTATGCCGATATCGGCGTGACGCGGGTGTTGCGGGTTCTGGGTGCCGTATTCTTTCTGCTGCCGTTCGGCACTACCACCATGGCCTTGTTGAGGCGCGACATGGAGTTCGGGAAGCTGACGAAGATACGCATCGGCGAATCCGTCGTGCGCAGCAGCACCGCGGTTGCTCTTGCCTATGCCGGGTTTTCATACATGAGCATGGCATGGTCGGCGCTGGCTGGCATTCTGGTAATGATCGTTGGCTGTGCGGTTTGGGGCTGGCAATACCGTGTGAAGGGAGTGAGTTTCAGCCATTGGAAGAGCGTGCTGCATTTTGGCTCCAACCGGACGGTTTCGGACCTGGCAAGCCAGCTGGGCGACCAGTCCGCCAACCTGGTGATCGGCAGGATGCTGGGCATGACGGATGCCGGATTGTTTTCGCGGGGATACGGCGTGGTCAACATGTACCGCACCAACGTGCTTGGTGCGATCGGGGCGGTTTCCTTTCCCGCGTTTGCGCGCGAGCACCGCGAGCACGCCACGGCGCCGGAGCTGTTCTTGAAGGTGCTGGTTTACACGACCGGGATCAGCTGGCCGTTTTTTGCATGCGGCGTCATTCTCGCTTATCCGATCATCAACATCCTGTTCGGCGATCAATGGGACGCGGCGGTTCCGCTGATGCGTTGGCTGTGTTTCGCCGCATTCATCGGGACACTGATGTTCCAGTGCAACCGGTTCCTGGTTGCGCTGGGGCGGGTAAGGGCGGTGACCCGCGTGGAGGTTCAATATCAAACCGCCAGGGTCGGCATTACCGTCGGCGCAGCCTTTTATGGTGTCACGGCGGTCGCGGCTTCACAGGTTCTTGTCTACATCATTGCTACCGTGCTGTATTACCGCAATATGCGGATTTACGACGCGCTGGCAGTCCGCAAGTGCGCCAGGGCACTGGTTCCGAGCATCGTGGCCACGCTGGGTGCCTGTGCCGTACCGGCAGTGGTGGTCCTTTGGCCTGACTTCATGGCGCGACACATGCTCATGACGTTTGCGTTGGCTCTCGTCGGAGGTGGTGCGGGGTGGTTGCTGGCCCTCGTGCTCGCGCGCCACCCTTTGCTGGACGAGCTCAAGCGGGTCGTTTCCCGTGTTTTCTCGCGTTACTACTTGGTGCGTGGCTAGGCCGTGGCCGGGCTGGACGTCGCTGCAGTACTCAACGCGCGTTTCGCCTGCACCAAGTGCCGCGCGTCGGGGAGCTGGATCGCGATGACGAGGCCTTTGCCGAGGCAGAACTCGGGCATCCGGCGGCTGCGGCGTGCGCGCTGTCAGGAGCAGGTCGTGGCCAAGGCGAGTCGAAGGGGCGACCTGCGCAACGATGGGCGCAGTTGTATTTCGCGCTGTTCTACCTGGGTGCCTATCGCCAAAAGGGGCGCCTTGGTGCGGGCTGTGCAAGCTGGCGGATTGGACCATTGGTGCGGGAACTTGCGAATGAAATGCGTGTCGCGGGATGAGCCGGAGGGTCCGTGCCATCAGCGACCCATATGCCGCCATTGATCGAAGTCAGCGTGCCTGGAGAAGCCCGTGAGTCCACGTATCTCTGTCGTCATTCCTGCCTACAACGCGGACAAGTTCATAGTCCGCGCGCTGGCCAGTGTCGAGAGCCAGACGCTCAAGCCCGACGAGGTCATCGTCGTCGATGACGGCTCCACGGATCACACGGCGCCGCGGGTGGAAGAATTTGCACGGCACTCGGCATTGGCGCTCATGCTGGAGCGCCAGTCGAACCAGGGATCAGCTGCCGCACGCAACCATGGTGTCCGCAGGGCCGTCGGCGAGTTGATAACTTTCCTGGATGCGGATGACCTGATCTACCCCAGGTTTCTGGAGCGCACGGTTTCGGGGTTGACCCGGTTTTCCAACTGGGCGGCGTGCTTCAGTGATCGTGACGTGGTGGATGCCGACGGCAAACTCATTTCCCGCGACCTGGATCATCCCGTGTTTCGGCAACTCGCGAAGAAAGCCATGGGAGACGGCTTTGTCGAACTGGAGGACGGTGATCTTTTTTCCAGCATGATTGCGGGCAGCGTCATTCCAATGACCATCACCTGTCGCAAATCGTGCATCGACGAAGTGAGCGGCTTTGACGAGACCTTGTTGTTCAATGAAGATCGCCTGTTTTTCCTTCAGCTCATCAAGAAGAAGGGAAGGTTGGGCTATTTTGACGAATCGTTGGGCGTATGGCAGCGACATGCGTCAAACAAGACCAGCGCTTCCAATGCGATCAACGCCATGAAATATTCGGACCTGATCCTGCAGAAGCTGATGGCGGGCAAAGATGGTCTCGGCCTTTCACCAGCCGAAATTGCTGGCGTGCAGGCCGCACGGCACAAGCTGGCTTCCCAGTGGATGTACGCGGCATCGTGTACACGGTCCCGATCCACCCTCGCCCTCGGTCGTCGCCTCCTGGCGGAACGTCGCATAACTCTTGGTTGCTTTTTGAAGGCAGTGGGGCGTTATGTGATTTCTTCGCCGAAAAGTTAGTTGCAGGCGGATCGTCTCGCACTGGCGCCATGGCTTGCGTGACGCACGCCTTGGGGCAAACTGCAACCCCACACCCACATGGAGAGCGGAGCCCTGTTGTGTACAGGATCAGGAGAAGTCCGCCTTGAGCTGCTCAAGCTTCTCCACAAGACGGCTCGAGACTTCATCGAAGACACTGTCCTTGCTCAGCGTCAGCGAGGGGCTTCTGGTCATTCGATCGAACTGTCTGGTGAAACTTTCGATTTCCCTGTTTGTGCTCCTGAGGGGCGCTGGTGTCCAGGTTGTGGAGTCAACCCCGATCTTGCCAAGGGATCGCTTGGCAATGATTTTAACGCGGTCCAGTTTGGAGTAGTTGTAATCCGGGTTCCACACGCCCTTCAATTCGGTGGGGGCGTATTCCATAGAAAGTGATCCAGTCCAGTCATGCCACTTTGGCTGGAGGATATGGTCGTACAGCACGACCGGCATCCAGGGTATTCTGAACGAGTCCGCCAGGATGGCGCCGTGCATGGCCTCGGTGATAATGGCTGAGGATCCGGATATCTCCCCGAGTACGGTGTCGACATCCTTTCTCGGGTCGATGTAGCGTATGCCAACGTCCCGACAGATACTCTCCCAGTCGAGGTTCCACGCGCTCTGGTGGTGAGGGATGAACGCGATGCCGGATCGTTTCAAATCATTGGCACGGAACACGGTGGGAACCAGCGCCGCGGGGTCCGTTATCGCATATTCGCCGGGGAGCCCGAGTCTCGCGGCGGTTATGGGGCCACGGACGCAGTAGAACTTCCATTTTTCGTCCACGGTTGGCAAGGCGGAGCCATAACCTGCACCCGATCCGAATATTATCTTGTGGGGGCGTGCTGGAATGTTGTTGTTCAGCAATGTCCCTATGCCAACAAAGATCTCGGAGTCGTCATTGTCGATCAGGCCGGGTATCAGCTTTGACCATAACCAGGGGTTCAGGTCATCACCAAAGTTTCCGCGCTTGTCGATGTAATAATAGAGCTTCATGGCGGCACGCGTTCTTCGTGATCGCAGCGGATTTTCAGGCTCAACCGCAGATGGCTTGCATGGGCTGACGGAGTGACGTCGATTTCCGTGATCGCAAGGAGAAGTCTGGGCGGGGCCGTTCAAATCGTCAATGATTGGTGGGATGCAGGGTTGTCCGTCCGCAGAGATAGGCGCGTTTGCCCGGCTCACGGTTGACCGGTTGTCGCTAATGGGCGTTCATTTGCCCGGCTGTGCTTGGTGGTGGAATATTCCATGAACATGCGGCTTGAACTGCAGATTGATACTGCAAGCGCTCAGGGATCGGGCTCATGCTGAATGCTCTGTCGATTTTGCTTGCGAGTGGCGACGCCGAAGGCGAAGCCCGAGCGGAACGTTCGTTTGAGCGTCAGGGGTTTTTCCGTGCCCGGCGAATCGAGTGGAACGGCGGTAGCGTTGTCGCCTGGGGCTGCCCGGGGCAGCAGCAGGTCGAGGACTGCGCGGTCGAGACGTCATCGGGTAGCGCCTGTTGCGTCGGTCCGCTGTGGTTTCGCGGCCATTTTGGTCGCCAGGCGCTGGTGGCGCTGCTTGATGAAGTCCACGCAACCGGGCGGCTGGAAGAAGGCGCATTGCGCGGCAATTTTGCGCTGTTCCTCGACGCTGGCGAACACACCTGGCTGCTGAATGACGCGTTGGGGTTTGTGCGTATTTACGCTAGTACGGATCGTTGCTTTTTCAGTACCAGCTGGCTTGCAGCCTGCGCCTATCTGCAGCGCGCCGAGGTTGACGCGGCCTCGGCAATCGAATACGTGCTGGTGGGCGCTTCGCATTCTTGTCATTCGGTGGCGCGCGGGGTCGATCTGCTTCCTCTCGGTCACGTCCAGGATTTGCGGCGTCGGCGGACGTGGCAGCGCTTTCCCGACGGGTTTGGCTTGCACGACGCCGGGTTTGCCTCGCTGGATGCGGCGGTCGGAGCTGTCGCCGAACATCTGCGTACGGTTTCGAACGAGGTGGCTGCAGCCTTTCCGGGCCGGGTCAACGCGGCTCTGTCGGGCGGGTTCGATTCACGCCTGATTGTGGCGGGGATGCTCGCGGCAGGCGTGCAGCCGCGGCTGTTCGTGTATGGCGATGCCGACTCCGCCGATGTGGCGATAGCGAAAGCGGTGGCGGGTGCGGCCGGCCTCGAACTTGAAGCCATCGACAAAGGCATGATGGATAAGGGCCGGCCGATGCCGGACCTCGAATCACTGGAGCAGAGCGCGCTGTTCTTCGACGGCCTGCCCAACGACGGTATCCATGATCCGGGCGCCGACCACCTCACCCGCTTGCAGCAAACCGCCGACGGGCGCATCGCGCTCAATGGCGGTGGTGGCGAGATCTTCCGCAACTTCTTCCACCTTCCGGATCGTGCGTTCCATGCACGCGACATCGTGAGGGCTTTCTACCGCGGTTTCAGTCGAGGTGCCTTTCGCGAGCCCGATGGCTTGGCGAACTATGAGGCGCGACTTGCCGCGTCGATGCGGAATACCGTTGGCATGTCCACGGCCGGGAACGGACGTCGCGCGCGCGGACGCCTCGCGCGCGCGCAGGTCGAGCTTCTCTACCCATTGTTCCGCTGCCACTATTGGATGAGCGTCAACAACAGCGTAGCGGTGCGGCACGGGTACTACACGACGCCACTGGTGGATCTGGCTTTCGTACGCCTGGCACTCCGGGTGCCGCTGCGCTGGAAGGATGCAGGTGCCTTGGAAAGCCGCCTGATAGCGGCGTTGCATCCGGCTGTCGCCGCGCAGTCTTCGGCCTATGGCTTTAGCTTTGATGCCGGGCCGGATTGGCGGGCACGGCTGGCCGAGTGGACGGCGTGTGCTCGTCCGGTGCGGCTGCGGCCGCTAATCAATGCCGCCCGCCGGCGCCTGCGGAACATTCGCGCTGCACCCGCGTTGTTGCAACGATACCGCACGCTGCTGCCCGGAGAGTGGCGCATGGACCCGCTGCTCGATCTCGCCCAGTTGCCGGATGATCGTGCCTTGGCGCGCGCTCTTGCCATCGAAGTAGTGTGGCGGCGGATACTGTAGGCGGCGTGGTCCGTCGATCGCGCAATGGGTTGCGCCGAATGGTTTTACTTTCCCGCGCGTCCGCGAATCAATATTGCGTTCATGTGTGCAACGAACGCCGGATAAACCCGCAAGGCTCCCGCAGCACTCAGGTGATCCGAGTCGTAGTAGAGAAATTCATGCCGTGTTGCCCATGGGCAGATATCTTCGTCGCACAGCGCGTTGCCGACCTCCAGCACCGACGACAGTGGATACCGCGCGGCGACCGATTCGAGTATGGAGTTGGCTTCCGCTTGTTGCCGCACGTACTCGAGTCGCGTCACCGCGTCGGCGTTCAGCCGTTGGTCCGACGGATTCACGGCAAATCGAATGCTGGCCTTGGGGACCGACGTGCGTTGGTGCGGGTTGTCCTGCATGAGCACGACGGGGATATCCAGCGTCTGATAAATCGCGAGCGTTTCGCTCAATGTGGTGCGCAACGCCTGGGCGCCGGTGATGGAACCTTGGATGTGAATTCTCCCCGCGCCGATATAGCTTGTCCAGGCTTCAATCAATACGACTGCCTTGGGCCGCATTTCACTCGCCAGGCGGGTGGCTTTGTCTCCCAGTTCGCGGCATGCGTCCGGGTAATCGGTGCGCACTGTAACGTTCGTCAGCGGCAGGCAACTGCCGATGGATGAGAAAATAATCCTCGTGTTTGTAGCCTTGCCGTATTTGTCCAGGGTCGGAATCATGGCTCTCGCGTGACTGTCACCGTAAGCCAGAACCAGCGATTTGGAGCGTGTGTCGCCAATGTCGCAGTACCATTTGTCTGGCAGATACGCATCATGGCGTTGTCTTTGCAAAAGCGTCATTTTCGTCTGGGGGTTGAAGCACTCTTTGGAGTTGGCGAGAGTGCCCATCTGCATGGATTTCACATACTGTTCGGCCCTGACTGAAACGAAACTGGCTGGCCGGTCCGGTAACCCTGAGGCCGCGTAAACGGCCAGACCAGCCACACCCAACGCCGTAACGGCGACCGTAAGGCCGAGCGCCGTATATTCTCGCCGGCTTCTGCGGATGGGATCCTCGAAGTAGCGGTAGGTCAGCCAGGCCAGCAGGAATGACACCACCACCAGCACGAGCCTGGATGCGTGGCGGAACGCCGGGTTGCTGTCGCCAAACACGATGACCACCAGCGAGAGCAATGCCCAATGCCACAGATACAGCGGGTAACTGATCAGCCCCACCCATACCGCCGGGCGCCAGCTCAGCACGCGCCGGTTCAAGAACGTGTTCGGCCCCGCATTGACGATCAGCGCCGTACCGAGCACCGGAAGTAGCGCCCAGAAACCCGGAAATGCACTGGTGGGCTCGATGAGAGCCAGCGCTGCCATGATGAGGGAAATTCCTGCCCAGGATTGCGCAGAGCGCCACTTGGCCAACCAGGGCACACCATGTCGGTGCCCTGCTGCGAGCCATGCGCCCACCATGAGTTCCCAGGTGCGGGGGAGGGGGGAATAGAAGGCATGAGTGATGTGGCCGCCGAGAACCAGCGACACGTTCAATACAAAGGTCAGTGCCGCGATCAGGCCAATGGACATCAGCAACGACCAGCGCCAGCGGGTGATCAGCCACAGCAGTAGTGGCCACGCTATGTAGAACTGCTCCTCTACCGACAAGCTCCACAGATGCAACAGTGTTTTGTCGATCGATGCGTGGTCGAAATAACCGGCTTCACTCCATAAGATAAAGTTCTCCACGTAGCCGGCACCGGCCGCGACGTACTTCCCGAGGCGCTCATATTCCGAAGAGAACAACACCAGCCAACCAACGACGAGGCAGGCAACCAGTACCAGGATGAGCGATGGAAAGATGCGGCGTATCCGGCGCTGGTAGAAGTCCACCAGCATTCCACGAAATGTCGGAAACTCATTGTTCTCGATGGCCTTGAGCAGGATCCCCGTGATCAAGTAACCGCTGATGACGAAGAAGACGTCGACCCCAATGAAGCCGCCTGGAAAGTTTGCTGGTGAATAGTGGTAGGCGACTACCGCCAGCACCGCAAGCGCACGCACGCCGTCGATGTCCGGGCGATAAAACCCCTTGCGGCGCACGGCGTTGCAGACGTCTCGGATAGCCATAGCCATCGACGGATTTTTCGGGATGACGACGGATTGTACCCTTCGATTTGCGGTTTCCCACGACCAACGCACAAGGGAGATCGCAAGGTCGGCAACGCCAACGCGGGTCTGCGTCGTGAGGCCAAGTCGCAAGCTTGAGGCTCGGTTTTTTTGGCGACCGGTTCTCTTTCATCGGTCGCGCGCGGCCCCCAGTGCCGTCGACAGACAATTGGCGAGAGGCTCCGCCGGAGCAGAGTACATGCGTCGGCGCACGGGAGTACGGCGAGACGCAGCGCAGCCACTCGTCAATGCGGCACGGATCGTGGCAGCACCGCGAAATTGGGGTAATTGTTGTAGGCGGTCGTGCCGCTGGGTTTCATGCTGCGCGACTCGAAAAGATTCCATGCCTCGTGCGCTTTGGGCACGGCACTATCGGCAGCGGCGGCCAGCCCAATTTGCAGATTGGCCGGATAGCCCGTTGCCGACTGCGGATACCCATGCATCTTGCCGGCTTGCCACGGTTTCTTTTCCAGCGTTCCCATGGCGGTCACCATGGCCGGCGAATTGCAGGCCAGCCCGACCAGACTCGGGAACGTCGCCGCGTAGATGGCGCTGTACGACGGCAGGTAGGTTTTTCCGGTGGGCTCGGTAACTACCAGCGTGTAGGCGGAAGCTTCCAGCCAGCAATAACCCTGGGTGGGACTGGCCTGCCAGTCCGTCATCAAACCGATCTCGAACTTCGCCAACCAGTTGCGCAGCTCCGCGGCTCCCGCAAAACCCAGCTCCGCCGCGTGGCCCGCCGACCAGGTGAAGAAGTTGTGCATCCACGGCGCCATCGCGTTCCTGGCGCCACCGTTCATGCTGTAGCTATGACCGCTGTCCATCAGTCCCAGCGGATTGGCGCTCGGATTGTTGGTGTACTTCTGATTCCAGTCCGCCAGCGAGTTTTCCACATTCGCGTTGAATTCGGCCTTCAGTGGGTAGTCGTCGGGCAACAACCACGCCGCATCCGCCAGCTGGCGCAGCGTCCATGCCTTGCCACGCACCTGACTGTGACCTCGATCAATCAACCCCTTTGAATAATCGCGGTACTCCGGATTTGACCAGATTTCGTTGAGTGAGGCGGCAAACGCCAGCTCGGACATGTAGTAGTACGAACCCGTCACCATGTACGGCACGTACGATTGCGCCGGCTGGTGCGCGTTGTCCCAGAGATTCGGATTACCCGTCGCATATGAGGTCAATGTGCAATTCGTCACCACGGTGTTGTTCAAGCAGGTCGGCAGCAGATCACGCCGGTAGGCAGCAACCTTCTCCTGGTGGACTGCAGACCCTGCCAGTGCCTGCTTTGCGACGCCATTTGCGTAGGTCCAGGCCGCGGTCGTGACGTAGGGGCGCTGCTGGATGCTGACCGGCCAGCCGGTCGCCTGGTCCCGGTAGTGAATGCCGTAGGCGCCCAGCGCATCCGTGTTGGCCAGCATCCAGTTGTAGGCGCGCACGTCCGGGTCGACGATGTATACGCTGGTCCAGCGCGGCAGCGGACCGATCGCTGCCTGTGCCCCGGCCATGTGCATCTTCTGGGTCTGGTCGCAGTGATCCAGCGGCGCACAGGTCTGGCGCAGGCTGGCCAGGAATTTCTCGGCGGGCGTCAACGGCATGTAGCGCGACACCGCCTTGCTCGCCTGGATATATCCGGTGTTCTGCTGCAAGTAGACTTGCGGTTCGGCATGGTTCCACCACAACGCCTTGTGCCAACGCGTGTAGGCGTACTGGGTGAGTGCCGGACTGGAGTAGACCTCGTTTCCGGAAGTCAGGGTCGCCGTGTACTGCGGCTGCGCCTGTGGCGTGTAGGCCCAGGTGTTTTCCACGATGACGTCGGTTTGTACCTGGCGTATGGTGTCATGCGAGCCGTTCGCGTAGGCGCGCACCGCGAAGTAGATTCTCAGGTTTGGGTCGGTCGTGCCGTCTGCCGCCGTCACCGGGCCGTTGACGATCCATTCGCTGGCCTGCGGGCCGGAAAGCCACTGGTTGCATTGGGTGCCCCAGGGCTTGCATGCGTTCGTGGCATTGACCGTCTGCAACAGGGCACGGGCGTTCGCGGTGTATTTGCTGCCACCGATGTCGAGCGACACGCTGGCGTCATAGCTCGTTGCAAGCAATTGCGACAGGCTGATGGGCGGGCCCGCTGCGGTGGCCGCTGGCGAAGGACTCGCGGAAAGCGTCAACGGCAGCGTTGCTTTGCCCGGCAGCATTGGCACCATCACGGTCAGCACCGCGTGGCGCAGGCTGCCGTCGGGATAGGTGGCCTTGCCGTCCACCTGCAAGGCTACCGGCTGGCCCTTGAGGGTGGCGGTTACGGTACTGCCACGGGGTATGTCGCCAGCCTTGAAGACCTGGCCGAAGGTGACGAGGACATTGGTCTGCCCTTGCGCGATGGTGCTGATCACGTTGTCCGTCACCACCGTCGCCGCCCACGCCGGCACCGCACCAAGCATCAACACGCAGCCGGCGCATCCACACAGCATCTTCGCAGCGGTCAGGCCATGCCGGTTTTCCCCGTTGGACCGTGCGGCTTGCTCGCTCGTACGCATGGACTTGTCATCCTGCCGTCTCGTGATGTCGCACCAGGTGCCCGGGCCGATCGCATCGAGTCAGACGGCCACGACAAATGCGGCCTGTCGCCGACCATGTGTTGCCCCATGGGCCAGTCTTGTACCGAACCTGGTGTTAGCGGGATGTGAGTTGCCACCGGGATGCCGCCGCTTCGGGCCGCCCGGCAAGCTTGGCAGCGGGTTCGCGCCTACGCTAACCTCATGGCCAGCCGTCGCTCTGTCTCCGCCGGATCGTGAGCGTGTCGCCATGTCACTTTGCCGAAGCGAAAGCGGGGTTTTCTCCCGCGGGATTCGCAGCAGTTCACGGATTCGAGTCGCGCCCGGATCGCGGGGCGACCTCGCAGATGCGCCGTGTTGCACGGTTTGGCGCCGGCAGCAGGCCTGACATGATGCCCGGCCCGGACTGAAATGACGATGCTGGTTCTGCAAATCTTGATCCTGGGTCTGCTGGGCGCGGCCATCGTGCTGTGGGCGCTTTATTTTCCGTATCCGTCCCCGCTGATACGGCGCTGGCTTCCTGCTCGCAAGCGCTGGCCTGAAGCGCAAATCCGCATGTGGTTGAAGGATGGGAGATTTCAACGTTCATTTCTGCGCCATTTTTACAGTGATCCCGAGCGTATGGCGTCTCCGGGTAACAGCATTCTGGCGCCGGCGGACGGTCTGGTGACCAGTGCGGACATGCGCGGGGAGATACGTTACCTCGTGATTGCACTCAGTTTTTGGGACATGCATGTGCAACGCAGCCCGGTGTCGGGGAGGGTGCTCAAGGTGGAATCGCACGGAGTCGACTTCATGGATGGAGAGGGGCGGGAGTTTGCTTTTCTTGGGGAGAAAGCCTGTCCGGTGCAAAAACGTCTGGTGGTTGCGACGAATGCCGGACAAGTCGCGGTGCGCTTGATCACCAGCCTCGCGGCGCGGCGCATAGAGACCTGGGTTTGTGAGGGCGAGGAGATCGAGAGAGGGCAGAGGATCGGCCGGATCTTGCTGGGTAGCACGGTGGTGCTTGAGCTGCCTGCTGCAACGAAGCTGTTGGTGCGTACGGGTGATCGCGTCTGGGCGGGACAAACGGCTGTTGCGGAGGGCTTGACTGCCCCATGAATGGCTTCTTCTGGACATGCGGTCATCTGGGTTGGGGCATTTTTGCGCTTGCCGTCTTCACCGGCCTGTGGTGGCTGCTGACCGATCTGTATTGGCGCCTGAATCGCATCAAGGCAGGTCGGCTCGTGGCTACGATGGCGACCGGTTGGATTGTTGGCGCCGGGCTGATTCTTCTCGCGCTTTATGTCGCCACTCGGTGAGAACCACCGATCCTCGAACGGTTCGTCGCCGCAAAAAGCGGGGCAATGCGGCAAGCGACAGGCCTTGACTGCCTGCGGAATCCTGGACGACTCGGTATTTGGGTCCACCAACCTTCGACCCGGGCCGCGAATCGGTTGGGACCGAAGTTGAAGTCCGCCCCCATGCGTAACACGTTGAATGCATCGACAGGGACCTGGTTGACGCCGCCATAGGCCGACAAGCAGGCCCCGTATCCCGCCTTTTTCGCCATTACCAGCGCTTCGGGGGACATATCCGCCTGTTCGCCAAAAGGGTACGCGAAAAAGATTTCTTCCAGATCCAGTTCGACGCGCAGGTGATCGCGCGACTGCGCCGTCTTTTCCCGCTTCCCAAAGACATGGGTTGCCGACACCTTTGCGACTGGTCGAATGATCTGTAGATCAATGCCAACGGGCAAATCACTTGTCGCCCGGACCGACACCGGCACCATCCAGCTCGCCATAGAGCTTTTCAGCTGCCTGTTTGTTCTGAAAATCCGCGCCTGATTTCTGCAGTGCCTCAAGAGTGGTGCGTGCGCCGGCTTTATCACCGGTGCGTGCCTGGGCCACGGCAAGATGGTACTGGATCGCCGGTACCCTGGGGGCCGCCTTGGCCGCTTTCACCAGGATCGGGAGAGCCCGCCCGGGCTGATTACCGGCGATCAGCGCCCAGCCGTAGGTATCCGCAACGCTGGGCGATTTGGGCGCCAGCTTGTAAGCCTTTTCCGCCAGTGCCAACGCCTTGGGATTGTGTTGCGTTGTGTAAATCCACGCGAGGTTGTTGAGTGCGTCGATGTTGGCTGGATACGCTTTCAGCACGTGTTCGAACTGGCTGGCAGCCAGCATGTTCTGCGCATGGCTCAGATAGTACTGGGCCAACAGCAGGTGTGTTGCGGCATCGTCTGGATGTTTGGCCAACCAGTCGCGCAGCACGCCTTCCGGCTCCTTGGCCGCGCCTTCGCTAAGCGCTTGAAAGCTCTTTATCACCAGAGGCCGGTCGTAATGCAGCTTCAATCCCAACCGGTAGGCCTCGGCGGCCTCGCGATAGGACTTGTTGGCCATGTACAGGTCGCCTTCCAGCGTCAAGCCCGCCGCCCTGGTGGCGGGCTGCTTCTGCAGTGTTTGTGCGAGGGAGATGGCACCCGGCAGATCGTGGTGCTGCAACTTCAGGAATGCCCGCAGCGACACAGCCGTCACTTGACCTGGATCGGCCTTTATCACCTCGTCGAGATTGTCTTCGGCGTCCTTTGTGTCCATGCTGAGAATCTGCGCACGCGCCAGATTCGTGCGGTACACGGGCTCCTGTGGAGCGAGCTTCACGGCTTGCAGCAGCGGCCTCAACGCCTCGTCGTGATGGCCGGCGTTGAGTTCAGCCGCACCGAGGGTGTTGAGCGCCGCCGGGTTGCCGGGGCTGGCAGTCACCAGCCGTTTGGCGATGCTTACGGCTTTGTCGAACTGACCGCTTTCGCTGTACAGCACCACCAGTTCGACATAGGGGGTGGTGGACTTCGGCGCTGCATCGATTGCCTGCTCGAACCACTTGAGTGACTCTGCCTTGTTGTCCTGCAGCATGGCAAGTTTGCCGAGCGCGGTCATGGCCACGGCGTTGCGCGGATCCGTTTTCAACACCGCTTTGTAGTGAATGCCGGCATCCCCATAATGGCCCTCGAGTGAATCCAGGTTGCCCAGGTTCAGGAGCGCGGTGAGACTCTTGGGATCCAGCTTGTAGGCCTCGGAATATTGGGCGCGTGCTTCAGTGCGCCGACCGGCTGCAAGCAGCGCGGTTCCGTACAGCAGGTGCGCAGCACTGTCGTGTGGATTCCTGGCGGCATAGTCGGCCGCCACCTTTACCGCATCGGCCGGGCGCTTCTCGCGCACGTAGGTCATGACCAGCAAATCGTTGCGTCGCGCCTCGATGGAGGCATCGCCTGCGGGAATCTCCCGCAGCAGGCGGATGGCTTCGGATTCGTCCCCGTCGGCGGCGGCGATGCCTGCGCGTGCGAATTGGTCGTCGGACGGATTGCCTGCTCCGGTTTTGGAGGCTGCCGCCCCCGGTAAACCGGCATTCGCAGCCCCTGCACCCTGCAACAATGCCAGCAGCCTGGTGTCCGAAGGCGTGCCCGGCACGATCGGTCGCAGCGTGTCCAATGCCTGGTGCGAGCGGCCTTCGCGATACAGCGTGAGCGCCAGCAACTTGCGGGCATCGACATTCTTTTGATCCATGCCCACAACGTTGCTGAGGTACATTTCCGCCTGGCCGTAGTTGCCCTGCGCGTAGTTGACCGCTCCCATGAGCACCTGCGCCCGCGCGTTGTCGGGCGACATCTGGAGTACCTGCTGAAGTTCGGAAATGGCATCGTCCAGATGCCCCTGCCTATATAGCACCAAGGCTCGCAGATAGTGGGAAAGCGGTTGCCGGGGCGCCATTTTTTCCAGTATCCCAATGTTGCCCAGAGCCTTGTCGAACCGGTTTTGTTGCGCCTGTGCATTGGCCAGCCGAGCCAACGCATAAAAGTGCTCCTGCGGCAGCCAGTCGGGGTTCTTGAAGCCCAGCACGTTCTGATAATCCGATTCGGCGGCGGCGAAATCCCCGCCGTCGAATGCCAGATCACCCTTTGCGACCCAGGCCTGCGGGTTGTCCGGTGCGGCAGTCAGTGCCTGTTGCACGTAGTGGCCGGCGGAACCGGGGTCGTTGGCGATGGCGGCCAGCTTGGCGAGTCCCACAAGCGCGGCCGGACTCTTGGGGTCCAGTGTCAACGCGGTCTTGTACGATTGCCGTGCCTGGTCGAACTGCTTGAGCTCGCGATAGGCATCGCCCCGCAGCACATCCACACGCGCTTTGACTTTTGGCTCGAAGGCCTTGTCTGGAGACAGGGTTTCAAGCAGCTTGTCGTATTGATGCGTCACCAGCAGCGCGCGTCCCAAGGGTACCGCCCAACGTTCTGCCGGTACGCTGTTGGCCTTGGCATTTTGCAGGTCGCTCAGGGCGTCCTTCGGATCGCCGAGCATCAGCGAGGCCTGCCCGAGCAGCAGCCAGGCATTGCCGTTCTTGCCATCGCGTTGCAGGACCTTCTTGGCCTCGATGTAAGCCGCGCGATACTCTCCCTTGGCCTGGTATTTGGCGCCGGCATCCAGGCTTGCATGCCCGCTGGTGAGACCACATCCGCTCAGCAACAGGTTGACGCAAAGCAACACCGAGCCGTGACGAACAATCCAGGTGTTGAGCTTGATCGAGCGCATATCATTACCCTCAGTTCACCCGGCGCGACGCGCGGGGTCAGTCCGCACTGGTAGGCCTTTTCAAACCATGCTTGTCGAGCAGATCATAGAGCGTCGGTCGGCTGATGCTCAGCAAGCTGGCAACCCGCGAGAGATTGCCGCCAGCACGGGTCATGGCTCTCTGGATGGCACGCTTTTCGGCGTCGCTCCGCACTTCGTGCAGGTCCAGGATATCCTCGCCGATCTCGCCAAGGTGCAACGCCTCAAGTCCGATCTGTTTTTCATCCGCCATGATGACGGCGCTGTTGACTTTGTTTTCCAACTCGCGCACGTTGCCGGGCCACGGACATGCCGCGATCGCCTTGAGCGCCTTGGCGGTAAATCCGCGAACTGCGCGTCCGTGGCGACTGGCCGCCTGCTCGAGAAAATACCGCGCGAGGGTCACCGCGTCACCGGCGCGTTCACGCAGCGGCGGAAGTCGAATGCTCACTTCGCTGATGCGGTAAAACAGATCTTCGCGGAAGCGCCCTTCACGGATCAGCGCCGGCAGGTTCTGATGCGTGGCGCAGATGATGCGCACGTCCACCGGAATCACTTCGCGTCCACCGATGCGCTCGACCACCCGCTCCTCGAAAAAACGCAGCAGCTTGGCCTGTAGCGATAACGGCATGTCGCCGATCTCGTCAAGCAGCAGGCTGCCGTTGACGGCCAGTTCGATCTTGCCTTTGGTTTGCTTGTGCGCGCCGGTGTAAGCGCCCTTCTCGTAGCCGAACAGCTCGGCTTCCAGCAGATTTTCGGGGATGGCCGCGCAGTTGATCGCCACGAACGGCCCGTCGCGCCGCGAGCTCAGGCGATGCACCGCGCGCGCGAACAATTCCTTGCCGGTACCCGTCTCGCCGAGGAGCAGGACGGTGGCGCTCGAGGGGCTGACCTTTTCAACCATCCGGAAGGCATCGAGCATGGCTGTGCTGCTGCCGATGACACCTTCAAACACCGCGGTCGAATGGCTTCGGAGCCTGCGGTTCTCGGCCTCCAGCTCGTGCACCCGGAATGCGCGATCCACGATCAGGCGCAGGACCTCCAGATCCAGTGGCTTGGAACAGAAATCGAAGGCGCCGCAGCCGATGGACTTGACAGCGTTGTCACGGTCGCCGTTGCCGGTGGCCACGATGATCTTGGTATGCGCTGCTTCCTCCAGGATTTCCGTGATCGTGCTGAATCCCTCGCTTGTGCCTGCGGCGTCCGGGGGCAGGCCCAGATCCTGCAGTACCACCGCCGGGTGGTGCTGGCGCATCAGGGTGAGCGCCGTCGGTCGGTCACCGGCCATGACCACGTCGTAGTCCTCGAAGCTCCAACGCAACTGGCTCTGCAGGCCGGCATCGTCCTCGACGATCAACAGACAGCGCTGTTTCTGGCTCACGATGCGGGCCTCCGCTTGCCGGCCACCGTTTCATCCCCCGCGGGCTCAGCCAGTGGCAGCTGAATGGTGAATACGGTGCCTTGGCCGGGAGTACTGTTCACGCGCATCGCTCCGCCCAGCGAATGCACGTACTCGCGGGCCTGATAGGCGCCGATGCCCATGCCTTTACTCGCCTTGGTGGTGAAAAATGGCTTGAACAGTCGATTGCGAATGAAGTCCTCGTCCATGCCCGCTCCGTCATCTTCGATTTCGATCGCGGCATGCCCGGATTCGCGTTTGACTCTCAGCGTGACATGGCCGTGGACCTGCGCTGCATCCTGGGCGTTGCGGATCACGTGTCCCAGTACCGTGGCAAGCTGTTCGGCATTTGCCTGTACCCACAGATCCTCCGCGGCCGGCTGGTAGTCCGGCCGCGTCAACTGCGAGCCGCACTCGTCGAGCGCCTTGTGGATCACGGCCGCGAGCTGCACGCGGCCGTGCCCGGCAGGTACCGCGTCGCCGCGCAATTGCTCCAGCAGCCGCGAGATTCGATGCACCGAATTTGCCACGGTCGTGAGCATGTCGTCCACGAACGCCGGGTTGTGCTTGTGACGTTCGGCGTTCTGCAGCAGCAACGATTGCTGTGCTGCGATGTTCTTGAGGTCGTGCATCAGGAACGCGGTCAGCTGGTTGAAGCCTTCGAACTGGCGCGCCTCGGCAAGGCGCTGGGCATCGGCCGCCTGCGCCAGGGTGCCAGCTACCTGACCGCCTGCTGCCCGGAGCAAATCAATATCTTCCCAATCGAACACGCTGCCCGCGCGCGCGCGCGCGAGCACCACGAAACCGATGAGCCGATCTTCCAGCACCAATGGTACCAGCAGCCATGCGCGTGTCAGGGCCACCAATTCGGCGGGTGCCCGCAGTTGTTCATCGCCCAGAGGCGGCGGTTCGCTCAAGTCATAAATCCACCGGCGTGTGCGCATGATCTCGAACGCAGGCAAGCAGGATGGAAGCTTCAGACCGGCTGGCGTCGGCATGTTCCAGCATGCATCCGGCACGAATTCGTCAGCATCGCCGCGCATGAACAGCACGCCTCCCGGGCTGTCCATGATCTGCGCCATCGCGCGCACGGCACGCTGCGGCAGCTCCGTGTCGCTGGCCGACAACGTGGCCGACAGCCGCAGCCATTCCTCGCGATAGTCGTGGCGGAAACTGAAGAAATTCTTGTTCAGGAACACCCGCAGATGCGAGCGCGCCTGACCGGAGAATGCAAGCAACAGCACGACCAGCAGCGCGAAGCAGGCAAGCGTGATTTCCGCCACCCGACCCCAGTCGCCTCCGTACAGGCGCACGTAATAACCACCGATCGAGGTGGCGATGATGTAAAACGCGACCACCAGCAGGCTTGTGGAATAGAACGCCGCGCGCCGCGACACGCCTACATCCAGCGACCATTGCGGGTTGCGGGCCGCCGCCACCATCAGTAGCGGCACCGACAAGGCGTCGATGAAACCGCGTGCAGCCCATGCGCTGATGTTCAACTGCCGGTAGAGCGCTGCGTAGGAATACAAGAAGATGTCGTAGGCGAACAACAAGCCGAGCGCGATCACCAGAAACTTCAGCGCCCAGCGCTGTTCCGGTTGAACGTTGCGGTAGATCTGTTCCAGGAACACCACGCCGGAGAGGGCGAGAACCAGCACACCGACCAGCGGCACGTTGACGTCGAATGACAGCGCTGGCGTCTGCGGCAAACCTGTCACCGGCCACAGGCAGTACAGCGCGAGCATGATCCAGATCGCGTGCGCAGCGACGCGCAAACCACGCAGCAGGCCGGACATTGGCCAGGCACTGAACAGGGCGCTCACGAAAACGAGCCAGGCACCGTAGCGCAGAATCTCGGCCATCAGTACCCAGTTGATCGCCACGGTGCGCCGCCACTCGGCGTAAGCCAGAAACGCGCTCCACGGGACCGAGACCATCATGGCCAGGATCAGCAGGGCGCCGGTACGCTGTCCGCGCCAACCGACGCTCAGCAGCATCGTGCCTGCAAGGAACGCGGCGGCGGCGATCAGGTAACTGGCAATGACGATGAAGTGCATATCTGGATGGTCCCTGGTGCGCGGCGCGGTTGTCCGCAGTCAACCGGCTATCCATCCGCTCCCGGATTCACACATTGCCTGGCGCAAGCTGGCTGGAGCTTGCGGAAACCGATTCTTCTTCGACAACCGGGGGCGGCGGAATCAGCAGGCGGCGACTGATGTCGGCTGCCACGCGCACCGCCGTATGTCCGTCCCAGAGCTGTGGCTTGCGTCCATGCGGCCAGTGACCAGCGAGAATCTCGTCTACCGCCGGCCCCAGCTCGGCGGCAGTCACCAGCCGGTTGGTACCCTCGGTGATGGTGATCGGCCGTTCGGTGGTGGTGCGCAACGTCAGGCAGGGTATGCCGAGATAGGTGGTCTCCTCCTGGACACCACCCGAATCCGTGACGATCAGGCGCGCACCGCAAACAAGGTTCATGAAATCCACGTAGCCGAGCGGCTCGATGACTTGCAGATCAGGCGCTTCCGCCAGTTTCGGCCAAAGGCCGAAGGTTTCCAGATTCTTGCGGGTGCGCGGATGTACCGGAAACACCAGTGGCAATCTGGCTGCAATACGTGTCAGCTGGCTGATCAGCGAGTTGAGCGATGCGGGCGCATCCACGTTGGACGGACGGTGCAGTGTCACCACCGCGTACTCGCGCTTCTCAAGTCCGAGCCGGCTCCGCTCGCCGCTGGCATCGATGCGCTCGCGCATCAGTTCGTAGGAGTCGATCATGATGTTGCCGACTCGTGTGATCTTTTCCGGCGGTACGCCTTCGGCGGCGAGATTCGCGTCCGCGTCCGGTGACGGGGTCCACAGGATGTCGGCCACCGCGTCGGTCACCAGCCGGTTGATCTCCTCGGGCATCCGGCGGTCGCGGCTGCGCAACCCGGCCTCCAGATGTGCCACCGGGATGCACAGCTTCGCGCCGACCAAGGTACAGGCAAGCGTTGCATTGACATCCCCGACCACGACGATCAGATCCGGTCGATCCGCGACGCAGGCGCCTTCGTAGGCGAGCATGACGTTCGCGGTCTGTTCGGCGTGACTGCCGCTGCCCACACCCAGGTTCAGGTCCGGCGACGGCAACTTCAGATCACGAAAAAAAGCCTCCGACATGTTCCGGTCATAGTGCTGGCCGGTATGCACCAGCCGCAAACGGCACCACGAGTGCTCGTGCAACGCGTGGAACAGTGGCGCGACCTTCATGAAGTTGGGCCGCGCGGCCGCGATCAAGTCAATCCTGAGCCGCTGCATGACAGGGCATCTCCCCGATCCATGTGGTTTGGAGTGTAGCAAGGCGCTGCCTGCATACTAGCTTGTTATCCCAAGAGAATCTTTGCGTTGGGCGGCTTCAGGATCCACGCTGTTGCTGCGCAGGCCCGCACTCCGATGACCACACTAGGCTCGGGGCTTCATATACCAAGGCATCGCCAGGGCCAGCCCTTGCCCGATGTTTTGCGTAGGCGTGAAACCCAGATGCGCAGCCGCCTTGCTTATATCGGCCAGACTATGACGAACATCACCCGCGCGAAACTCGCGATACACGGGCTGTGCGTCTTGCAGATGCGCATAGTAAGGCAGCAGATTGGCCTGAAGCTGGGAGTAAAGCTCGTTGAGTGTCGTACGGTCGCCTACCGCTACGTTGTAAACCTGATTCATGGCCATGGGGCTTTCCGTCGTCGCAGCCAACAAGTTCGCCTGCACCACGTTTGAGACATAACAAAAATCACGGCTGGTCTCACCGTCACCATTGATGAACACTGGCTCGTCCTTGATGAGGCTGGCTATCCACGCGGGAATGACCGCTGCATAGGCACCATCGGGATCCTGTCGCGGACCGAACACGTTGAAGTAACGCAGACCAATCGTATTGAAACCGTAGCAGCGTGCAAAAACGCTGGCATAAAGCTCGTTGGCGTATTTTGTTACAGCGTATGGGCTCAGGAGATTGCCAATCTGATCCTCCACCTTGGGCAGCCCGGGGTGATCGCCATACGTGGAACTACTGGCGGCATAGGTAAAACTCCCTACCTTGGCATCGCGCGCAGCCACCAGCATGTTGAGTGAGCCGGAGCAATTGGTGTCGTGTATGGCCAACGGATCTTCAATCGAGCGTGGTACCGACCCCAGCGCCGCCTGATGCAGTACGTGCCCTACACCTGCACATGCCTTGCGGCAGTCTTCGATACTGCGGATGTCGCCCGTGATGAAATGGAAACGTGACCATGCCTGTGCTCCCACGATCTGTTCAACTTCATCAAGATTGCGTTGATAGCCCGTAGCGAAATTGTCCAAGCCAACCACATGCTGGCCCAGCTCAAGGAGTGCCTCGACAAGATTGGAACCGATGAAACCCGCTGCACCCGTAACTAACCAGCTCTGGTGAGACGCCAGAATACGTTCCTTGAGTGCGACTGGAAGTGTCTTCACCAAGTCACTCATCACAATCTCCTGCCGACAGCATCGCGCGAAAAGGCGTGTTTCACGTCATAAACGACCGATTTCGCCTTGCCGAACGCGCGTATTCCTGTGCCATCGATCGCCACAAACGGCTGAAGCCCGGCAGCAACGATCATCGTGTCATGGTAGTTCGACAGGTTGTCGATGCCGATGACTTCGTCGCCGCATTCCAGCAATTTCATTGCAACGCGAGAGCCGACAAAGCCGGCGGTATCGGTGACCAGGGTTTTCATGGAGTCGTCGATTGGTCGAATTTGCGCAATGAAACCACGGAGGCGAGATCTGAAGCAGACGCAGGATCTCGCTGAGACTTGCCTGGACAGCTCCTCGCCGGCGTTTATCGCCACCAGGGGTTGGATTGACAATTCGGCTACGGCGCGGCGCGATCAACCTTCCCGCAAGCACCAACGCATGACGCTCGTGGAAACAATAGTACGCCAGCCCGGTTGGCTGTCTAGTCCCGCCTGGCTCTTCGGTTTCCTGATGAATAGCTCTGATCGCTTTTCGCGCGTGGCAGCATGGCCTGCGGCGGAGTCTGAAGCAGTGGCATGAGGTCAAGGCACGGCAAGTCCGGTCGCTCGACCCGGTGTATCCGGTCGTCTACCTGGACTGCATCCACGTGAAGGTGCGCGAGGGCGCGGTGCAGGTCAAGGCGGCGTACCTGACCATCGGCGTCACGAAGAAGGAGGTGTTCCGCCTGTGGCCGGCGTAGACCGAGGGCGCCAATTCTGGCTGCAATGTGCTGACGCAGCTGCGCCACCGCGACTCAGACTCCGGTTGCACGAAATTCCGCACACCCTCCGCGATGCAGTGCCGCCCCGCAGGCCGTCGCCGCACGCATGGCATCCCGACCATTGCAGTTTCTGCTTCATGGTTCAGAGTCGCCCGTCCACCGCCTCACGCGGCAGCACATACTTCACGTCATAAAGGACAGATTCGGCCTTGCCCAACGCACGGATAGCGTCTGCTCCCTTGCTGGCGAATTCCCGGTGGCCGACAGCCAGAATCACGGCGTCATAGGTACCGTCGACTGGCTGGGCAAGCAGCTCCACGCCGTATTCGTTGTGCGCTTCTTCGGCATCGACCCAGGGGTCATGGATATCGACGCGGGTGTTGTAGCCCGTCAGCGCCTGCACAATGTCCACCACGCGGGTATTGCGCAGGTCGGGGCAGTTTTCCTTGAAGGCCAGGCCCAGCACCAGGACGCGCGCACCGACCGGGTTGATGCCCTTGCGCACCATCAGGCGGATCACCTCGCTGGCGATGTACGGACCCATGCTGTCGTTGGTGCGCCGGCCGGCAAGGATTACGTCCGGGTGATGGCCCACTTCCTGCGCCTTGTGAGTGAGGTAGTAGGGATCGACGCTGATGCAGTGGCCACCGACCAGGCCGGGGCGGAACGGCAGGAAGTTCCACTTTGTGCCGGCCGCCTCCAGCACTTCCAGCGTGTCGATACCGAGCTTGTTGAACAGGATGGCCAAGTCGTTGACCAGCGCGATGTTGAGATCGCGTTGGGTGTTCTCGATCACCTTGGCGGCCTCGGCGACTTTGATGGAGCTGGCTTTGTGGGTGCCGGCGGTGATGATGCTGGCGTATAGCGCATTGACAAAGTCGGCCGTTGCCGGGGTGGAGCCGGAGGTGACTTTGAGGATGGTGGTGACGCGGTGTTGCTTGTCGCCGGGGTTGATGCGTTCGGGGCTGTAGCCGCAGGAGAAGTATCCGGTTTTCGGTTTTCGGTTTTCGGGGGGGGCGGACGCAGCGGAGGGGTGGCGTTCGGCGTTCGGCGTTCGGCGTTCGGTTAGAGCGGGAGCGGTGCTGGTAGCGTAGTTGAGGCCGGAGGTGCGTTCCAGGATGGGAACGCAGACTTCTTCGGTACAGCCGGGGTAGACGGTGGATTCATAGATCACCACATCGCCGGGTTTGAGGATGCTGCCGACGGCTTCGCTGGCCTTGATCAGCGGGGTGAGGTCGGGGCGCTTGGCGCTGTCGATGGGGGTGGGCACGGTGACGATGTAGACGTTGCAGTGTCGGATGCCATCCAGCGATGCGCTGTAGCGCAGCCGCCGCGCAGCCGCCAGTTCGTCCGCATCCACTTCCAGCGTGCTGTCGTGCCCGGTGCGCAGTTCATCGACGCGGCTGGCGCGGATATCGAAACCGACAGTGTCATAGCGTTTGCCGAATTCCACCGCCAGCGGAAGACCCACGTAGCCCAGTCCGACGATGGCGATCTTGGTGCTGTCCAGTGATTGCATGGAGCTTCCTTGGCTGATCCGATAGAGGGTCCGGAAGTGTGCTTGGACTTGCCAGTGAAGAGTTTACCTGATCAGCCCTTACTCTCAGCCATGAAAAATTGCTCGCCAAGCGCGAGATCGACTCGGGGTGCGGCTTGCGCAGCACCATCGCACGCACCAGTCGCGGCGCCACGCGCTCGGCCATCGCCTGCATGACCTTATGCTTGATCCGTCAGGCCGCTTTTGTAGTTGACGCCCAGATGCCGCGTCAGCTCCGGTGGCGCATGTTGGTTTTGCTCGACGTCAGCAGATGGGGGACAGCATCCAGGGATGCAGCGGCAGCTTGGCGGCCTCGCAGGTCGTGTCGCTGAACAACGTTGTTCGGTGCCGGCAGGCACGGTGAAAACCGGCAGGAACTGGCCCGGCCAAACTACCCGTAATTTCGGGTACGAACTGCGGAACTTGGATAACCCGCAGCCGGCTCGGTCGGATCAATACAATAGCGGGCTTTCAGAAAGCCCGCGATCCGGGAGCCGTGCAGTTGCTCCGGCTCAAACGCGAAGCGATCCGAGAACGCATTGCCGGGGAGTGGGTTGTCGCGCGCATCAGCGAGCCCTCGTGGCAACACGTCTTTTGCCAGCTCCTCGAGCAGAGAGAGGCGCAAGAGTACCACCGGGTTGTTTCGCACCAAGGCGTAGCTTGTCGGTGGCGCGAATTCTTCGAAGCCGTAGCAACGTATGTAGAACTGGGCATGCCGCGGATGCACGCCGATAACGATATCGGTCAAATTGGTGTGCAATCCATAGTGTATGGCCCAGCGCATCATGCTGAACAGGGCTCCGACGCCGCGTGAAGCACCCCGGCGACGATCCGCCAGCATCCCCACCTCAAGCAGGCGGCGCCCCTTCCGGCGCAGTTCATCCAGATAGGGTGCGTATACGCTATCCAATGCGAGCCCCATGGGATTGTCGCGGAACAGCGTCATCGTATAGCCGACTTCCGGTCCTTCCGGCCCCCATATCACGCATGCATGCTGTCCCACGGCAGTGGGGGCGGTATGAATGCCAAACGGGTTTTCGTCGATCAGACCCATTTGAGAGTAGCGTTGATATACCAACCGCCAGGCCGATTCCACCTGTTCAAGGCTGGTCGCGCAAAAACACGACGGCGCGCTGCTGCGCATCGCTGAACGCGCGAGATGCGCCGTGATGTCGATGACTGTCGCGGGCATTTCTGCCGATCTTGTTTGGTTCATCTTTCAGTCTCCGATCGGCGGCACGTTGCTTCGAGGCATACCATTTTGCGATCACATGGACGTCGGCTCCGCGTTTGCCAAGGTCGGCCAAGGCGGATTTGTCGGTGCTGCAATGGACACGTCATCGGGACAACGTCGAGCGCACCACGAGCGGGCGCCATCAGACTGTCAAGCAGGGCAATCAGGCTCGCCGCCACTCCGCCGCGGCGTGGTATCATTTCGATCGCCGGTTCCATTTTGCCGTGATGCTGCCGCGGTTGATGTGTGCCGCGATATCTTGCGATCCTTGGCCAGAACCAAGCTTGCGGATTGTCGGAAACTTTCATGGCTGAGCAACGAACCTGATCAGGTGTGTGTCGCGGGCCACCTCCATGCCTTTGGTCGTTCAGAGACGATCAATGCCCACCGTGGGGCGGTATACCCCATTCTGTTACATTATGCGATGACAGGGTGAATCATGCGCCATGATCGTCCTACCATTATGTGAATTGCATGTCAAAACAGCGGATCAGGGCGCAAAAACTTCCGGAAAGGTGTTCATCCTCGACCGCACCCTGATTCGTGTCGCATGTCGGCAATCGAAGATCGGCACGCTGTGCAGCGTGCAAGCTGGTCGTGGCTGGCAGAAGGTGGCCGTCAGCAGCAGCGGTAACATCCTGACCTTCAGGTTGAACTGTGGGTGAGCCGGCACCGGGCTTCGACGAGATAACCTCCGCATCCAGTGAACGTTTGATGTTGCCACACACTGGTGTTGAGCCAACGCGTGCTCCGGTCAGGTAAAACTTCACATCGACCGCCGATGTCGATCACGGCGTGCGCCCGGGTCCGGGCCTGGTCTTGATCGATGGCCGTCCGGAAGGCACCCAAACGGTCACTGCAAACCTCGATGTCAGGCTCAAGCCGGCGTGCAGCAGTCGTTCTGGCTTTGCTGTTGAATCCGCTGAACGGTTCCACGATGACCAGACCCGGGTGACTTCCAGCATCGGAGGGCACCGCGATCACGAGGGGCGCTTGTTTTCCGAGCCGCGTCTGGGAGTTTCCCGGTCACGTTCCCGCCCAAGGCAGGTGTCGTCAATCTGGATGGCCAGGCCACCCGGGTGGCGGACGGCTTCGCAGGTTTGCATGGGCTGCATCAGCTTGTGCTTGAGATGGGCAGCATACAGCCAGGCGACCGCATCAGTCCCAAGGTGGCCAGGTTGGTCTTCGTGGGGTGAAAAAGAACAGTGGCAGCAACCATTTCGCCAACGGCAACCGGATAGGGACGGGGACAGTTCCGGGACACAGCGTCGCCGCGCCTCAGGCGCCGCTCGGGTCGTCAGCCCCAATGAGGTGGCCATCCAGCGTACTCGAGACGGCGAAGCCCTCGACTTGACATCGGTCACTTGTGGTTTTGTTTCTTGAATGGGGCGCATTTTGGTGGGTGCAATTATCTCCGCGTATAGTGCTTGGGCGGGCGAGCTGGGCCGGTACACAAAGTCGAAGCAAGCGTAACCGAACGGAATACTTGCTGATCTCGGGTGTCTGGCACCAAATCACACGGTTGTAAAATATGAACGGGCGCGGGCCATGAACCGGCATACAAAAGCAGATGTTCTGCGTGCAGGTATCGCCGCGCCCTCGGCGGATAATTCGCAGCCGTGGCAGTTTGCGTGGTGCGGCGACGATCTGGACCTTCGAATCGACGCGAGCCGTAGCGGCCGCGTATCCGATACCCGCTATGTGCTCAGTGACCTGGCCGCTGGCGCGTGCCTGGAAAACATGATCATCCACGCGCGGTCGCTCGGTTATGTGGCGGACCTGCAGACTTTTCCGCACCCCGGCGACGAACTGTGGGTCGCCCGCATCCGTTGGCACCGCGATCCCGAGGGTGACCAACCCGAGCCGCTGGCCGGCGCCATCGACCAGCGCCACACCGACCGCCGCTTCCCTTGGAGCGGCCCGATCACCACCGAGACGCAGACGCGTCTGAATGCCCGGGCCCGGCAGATTCCCGGGCAGCGACTTTATTGGCCACGGACACCGCGTGAGAGGAAAGCCGCACTCAACGTCATCAGGCAGGCCGAGACGCTGCGTTTCAGGAGCCCGACGCTGCACGCGGAACTGTTTTCGAGTATCCGCTTTCCCGTCGGCTGGCACGCCGCCTGCGAGGAGGGTCTGGCCCCGGCGGCGCTGGCCGTGGAGCCGCCGTTGCGCCCGGTCTTCCAGGCGCTGCGTCGGCCCGCGATGATGACCATGCTCAACCGGTTGGGTGCGGCGTCGGTTTTGGGGTGGCGCTCGGCCTACCTGCCAATCCGGTTGTCGCCCGGTCTTTGTCTGCTCGTCATTCCGTCCACGGCGCGATCCGATGTGCTTGCGGGTGGTCGCGCTTTGCAGCGCGTATGGCTCGAGGCCACTCTGAACGGGCTGTCGGTCCAGCCATATGCGGCGGCGGGAGTGCTCGGCCTCGGGTTCGTATCCATCGAGCCGGTCCTTCAGGGGGCGCTCTCGCGTCTGGGTTCGGCCCTGATCGACCTGTGTGAGTCGGGATATGGGCTTGTGTTCTTACGGCTTGGCTATGCGCGGTCCGCATTGCGCGGTCGCAGCGGGCGACGAGCACTCGCAAGTTTCGGCGCTCTCCCATAGCGGGGCCAGGCACGAGATTCGCTTGTGTGCGATGGCCCTCAGGTACCGCACGCCCTGTTCTTCCCCCATCGCCCGCAGGCACTCGGCGATGGAGCGTCGAATATGAAAAACACGCCGACCTCGTCTTCGTGGCCTTCGCGATTTCACGCTGCGAAGGCCAGGACAGGTGATTTTCACCCCTGTGTCGGAATCCTTTACAAATGCGGCTTGTCATCGGTGCCGCCGGACAAGTCGCATGAACTGCCATGTCAAAAGACCGGACGGACACGCGCCTTGATGACACAGGGCTTTCGGCCGTAACCACGAGCCTGGCCGTGCCGTCTCGCTGCGTGCACCACGCCGTGCATCCCCGGTTTGCGGGCTTGTACGCGCGATGTCCATTCGAGCACAGGCACGCCATCGTGGCATGGCGTCGTAATACCTTACAAAAAGAGAGAAAATCCAGCAGCCTTGAATAAACAATTCAATACAAAACAGCATGTTATATCCATGGCATGTCCTTTGCTTTTAAAACAGCGTCAATCGGGCGCCACTGCTGCGGTTGTCTGGATTGGTTCTCACTTTGAGGAGAAAATCATGTTGAAGAAGAAAAGCATCGGAGCCGCACTCGCATGCGCGCTGGCGCTGGCGCTGGGTGCGTGGAGCGGATCGACGCTTGCAACTCCCATCAATGTAAGCGGCGTCGTGTGGGATCCCAACAGTCCGTTGGACCTGACCATCCAGGCACTCAACTTCCGCGAATCGTCCATCGCGAGCGTCGGCGATGTGCTGACGGGCTACGGGGTGATTGGCTCGTTCAATGGGACATCCCCGTCGACATTCTGCCCGGGCTGCGATCTCAACTTCACCTTCCAGTACACGGTCTCGAACATCACCGGTAATCAGGTCGAGTTCAGCCCTGGGTCCATCAGCTTTTTCGTTGACAACACCAGTAGCTTCAATGTGCTGAATCCGACGACGGCCGGGATTGGTACACCGTGGCTCACCTTGTCCGGTCATGACGGTTCGGTGCTTGGCTTCGGGGGCACAGCACAACTTTTCTCCTCGGTCGTTGGCACTGTCACCGATCCCCTGACGGGATCAAACGGCATCGGGTTCCTGGATGCGTCCGGAGGTCCTGCGGCGTCCTACTTCCAGACCCACACCCAAGCCGACGGGCTGGGCGGATTTGCGGACTTTACGCTTAATTCGGAGTTCCTGTTTTCGCTGGTCAGAGGGTGTTCGAGCACGCCCTCAGCGGATCCGAATAATGTCTGCCACTATCCAATCACGGGAACGGCCACGCTGATCGGCAGGTCGGTGTCGGTACCCGAGCCGGGTGCGGCCGGTTTGTTGGGCCTTGGCTTGGCCTTCCTCGGTCTCTTTACTTGGCGGCGCAACAAAGAGACCGAGGGGCGTGCACCATAGAGCAGGCGTTTGATGCATGCGGTTTGACGATAGATGGCGCCGCTTCGGGAAGCGGCGCCATCATGCGTACGGAGCATGCGTTGAACCGGTTGACGGCACGCGAAACGGGTCGTCCATCAAGCGGCGACCGCCTTCGTGGGTGGCAAGAACAACGCCATGGCGTGGCCTGGGTCTACCTGACCGGCACGACTTCCCGGCTCGGTCATTCCTTGTCCAGCCAACGCCGCAACCCCAGTACCCGGCAATGCTCCCAAGCGAGCCGATGTTACCGTCCCGGTCTGGCAACAGCTTTACGCAATAATGCCGAGGGGTAGATGTCTCATGATGTCCGATGCACCGGTCACGTCTGAGCCGTTCGACTACGCAACGGCATTCAGCCGGACGATCGGTTGGATAACCACGACCGAGCAGGCGAAGCTTCGTTCCAGGCGCGTGGCGATTGCCGGACTCGGTGGCGTGGGCGGTAGTCATCTGTTGACCCTGACCCGACTCGGCATCCAGTCGTTCAACCTGGCGGATCTCGACCGTTTCGGCACGGAAAATCTCAACCGGCAGGCCGGGGCGTTCCAGTCGACCATTGGCCAGCCCAAAGTCGACGTAGTGTCGCGGATGGCGCGGGATATCAATCCGGATCTGGACATCAACAAATTCCCCGGCGGCGTCACTTTCGACAACATGGAGCAGTTTCTGTCAGGGGTGGATCTGTATGTCGACGGGCTGGACTTTTTCGTACTCGATATCCGCGCCAAGCTGTTCGCCATGTGCGCCGAACACGGCATTCCGGCGATTACCGCGGCACCGCTGGGCATGGGTGCTGCGGTGCTGGCGTTCCTGCCGGGTCACATGACATTCGAAGAGTATTTCCGGCTGAAAGGCAGCACGACGGACGAGCAGTTGCTGCGCTTTCTGGTGGGATTGGCACCTGCCGTGCTGCATCAAGCCTATCTGGTCGATCCGTCGGCGGTGGACCTGGTCCGCCAGCGGGGACCGTCGACGCCCATGGCATGTGAAATCTGCGCCGGAATAGCCGGCACCCAGGCGTTGAAGATCCTGCTTGGCAGGGGCAAGGTGCTTGCGGTACCTCACGGCCTGCACTTCGACGCCTACCGCAACAAGCTCGTACGCACGTGGCGGCCGGGGGGCAATAGCAATCCGCTGCAACGACTGATTCTGTCCGTGGCGCGTCGCCGTTTCATGCGTCGGTAAGCGCGGATCGTCGACCGATGGACCGTCGATATTGGCTTGGACGGTGCCGCCCACGGAACACATTCGGCGCAATGAACCAAGGCTTCGCTGATCTATCGACGAACGAAGAATTTCCGCACGGTGCAAGTGTTGCTTGGCCGCAGCAAGCCGGAGAGTACGGTGCGCAATCCCGGCGTCGAAGTCGATGATGCACTCGAGATGGCTGAGCGGACCGGGGTGTGATTTCGTTCGCTCCGGACAGCGGCTGTATGTACGGTCGTGGTTCGGCTTCCTTCAGTCGCCTGGTCATCCGAAGCGCGCTTGCCTTCCACCAACTCTTCCCCTTGTCGGGCGAGTAGTGGACTTTCTACTCCGAGCAGGTGCGCCCTGCCGGGAGCACCACCAAAAACACCCCCCGTTGCCGGGGGTTGTTTGCGCTTGAACCGAATGAACAGTTGCCTTCACGCCATACGCCGCCGGCTTCCCCGTTGAGCAAGTTCGTGTTGCCAGCGCCGCGGTTCACGCGGCCAGAGTGGATTGCGGAGGATCCCGGTTTCGCTGCGGTCGTGCATTCCGTCATCCGGCAGTCACCGGTTCGACACAGACGAGGTGAAAGATCCGCGACTGCACAGGCCAGCTCGTGCCGTGGCGGCTGGCTTGAATGCATGTCTCTCCTCACCAGGACAATCTCCCATGCCAACTCGTAGCCCTGCACGACGATCCGCCCTGGCTGTATCCGTGGCCACCGCTCTGGGCCTGTCTTGCATCGCCATGTTGCCCGCGCGCCAAGCTTTCGGGGCCGATCTGACGGCTTCCGATGCCCAGCAAACCACGGTCAGCACCACTGGCACCATGGGGACCAATACCCGGATCGTCCAGTTGCGCAAGGTCGTGGTCTCCGTCGGTGCCGAAACCACCAGCGACCAGGCGCCGACCCAGGCCTCGCTGATCGCCACCCAGCCGCAGTCGATCATCGGCGACCGTTACATCGAGAATGTGGCCGCCGCCACCGCCAACTACAGCGACATCGTGAAGATCGCGCCTAGCGTGTCCGATGTCGATCCGAACGGCCCCGGCCTGATGGAGTCGCAGGGGCTGTCGATCCGCGGCTTCCAGAACGGCGAGTACAACGTCACTTTCGACGGTATTCCGTGGGGCGACTCGAACGACTTCACCCAGCATTCGACTTCGTACTTCATGCCGCAGGACATCGCCCAGGTCACCGTCGACCGTGGCCCGGGCAGCGCACGCACGCTCGGCAACGCCACCTTCGGCGGCACGCTCTCGGTCGACTCGAAGGATCCGGAGCCGGTGATGTCGGTCAACCCGTTCTTCAGCGTGGGCAGCTTCAATACCCAGGTCGAAGGCGTGCGCTTCGACACCGGCAAGCTCAGCCGGTACGGTGGTACCACCGCCTACCTGAGCGTGAAGAACCTCAATTCGGACGGCTATCTCACGCATGCCGGGCTGGACCGGCAGAATATGTTCGCCAAGGTCGTGCAGCCGCTGGGCAACGGCACCACGCTGACTTTCGCCAGCAACCTGACCCGGCTGCACCAGAACGTGTCGCTCGGCGCGACCAGGGCACAGATCGACCAGTACGGCCCGAACTACGGGTTGAGCGCCGATCCCACCAGCCAGTCCTACTACGGCTACAACTACGACGACATCACCACCGACTTCGAGTACCTCGACCTCGAGACCAGACTGGCTGGTTGGGATGTCGGCGACAAGTTGTACACCTACGGCTACCGCCACCGCGGCTACAATGGCGCCGACCCGAACGGCGAACAGCCCAACGGCACGGTGTATGGTCCGAACAATGTGCCGGGACAGCGCATGCGCATGGACTACCGCTCGGTCGGCGACATCCTGCGCCTGAGCCACGACTTCGGCCCGGGCCAGGTGCATCTCGGCGGCTGGGTCGACCGCCAGACCAACCAGCGCCTGCAGTACGAGATCGACTTCAGCAATGGCGGTGCGCTGAACGCAATCCCGGCCAGCGCCGCGGTCGACCGCCAGATGGACGACAGCCTGACCGACGTGCAGACTTACGCCGAGTACCAGTGGCACGCCACCGACAAGCTCGATGTCACCGGCGGCGTCAAGCTGGTGAACTTCCGCCGCACGCTCGACGCCACGGTGAACCAGAAGACCGGCCTGCCGATCAACTACGCCCAGACCTGGACCCGCAGCCTGCCCTCGCTGGACCTGCACTACACCCTGAGCGACCAGTGGAGTGCCTATGCGCAGTGGGCCAAGGGTTTCCTGGCGCCCAATCTCAACACCTTCTATACGGTCGACCCGTCGCAGAACCAGGTGGTGCCGGAGAGCACCACCAACGAGCAGATCGGCAGCGCCTGGAACAGCGATGGTCTGACTCTTTCCGTGGATGCGTACTACATCGACTTCGCCAACAAGATCGAAAGCCGCAAGATCGGCACCCAGACCCAGTTCTACAACGCCGGTGGTGCGATCTATCAGGGCCTGGAAGGCGAGGCCACGGTGGCGGTCGGCGACGGCTTCAGCGTGTACGGCAATGCGTCGCTGAACAGCGCCAAGGAAAAGGGTACCCACCAGTGGCTGCCCAATGCGCCGGATCGGACTGCTGCCTTCGGCGTGCTGTTCGACCAGGGTGCCTGGTCGGCTTCGCTGCTCGACAAATATGTGGGCGTGCGCTACGGCGACAGCGGGCAGACCCCGCGGCTGGGCGGTTACGCCACCACCGACCTGGCCGCGAGCTATGTGTTCGAACACCCGTTGGCCGCGATACGCGACGCCACGGTGTCGGTCAAGGTCGACAACCTCGGCGACAACAAGAACATCTATGCGCTGGCCGGCTATACCGGGCAGGACGGCACGCCGCTGTACTGGACCATTCCGGAGCGCAGTTTCGAGCTGGATGTCTCGGCCCATTTCTGAGGCTGCCATGACCGGGCCGGCCGCCCCTGGGTGGCCGGCTTCGTTGCGCCCGCCGATGCGCCTTTCCCGACTTTCCCCGCGAGGCCGCTGATTCGATGAACACATCACGCACGATGCTGGCAGCTGCCGCCATGGCGGCCATGCTGTCGCCGCCGGCACATGCTGCCATGCCGCCGTCGCCGATCCGCCACGTGCTGCTGGTCAGCGTCGATGGCATGCATGCGACCGATCTGGATCACTACATCCATCGGCATCCGCATTCGACTCTCGCCGGACTGGCCGCGCACGGTGTGGAATACCTCGACGCGCACACGGTGGTGCCTGCCGACTCGTTTCCCGGCCTGCTCGGCATCATGACCGGCGGCACGCCGGCGGCGACCGGGGTGTATTACGACGTGAGCTATGACCGCAGCCTGTCCGGAACCGCGGCCGATTGCCGGGCTGGCCGCACGGGAACCACGGTGGCATTCGACGAGGCTGCCGACGGCCCGCTCGATGGGCACGGCCGGCGCACGCTCGACGCATCCCGGCTGCCCCATCGTCCGGGCAGCTGCACCCCGGTCTATCCGCACGACTATCTGCGCAGCAACACCGTGTTCAACGTGATCCACGCGGCCGGCGGCCATACCGCCTGGATCGACAAGCACCCGGTCTACGAAATCCTCAATGGCCCGGACGGCCATGGCATCGATGATCTCTACACGCCGGAGATCGGCGGCGACTACGAGGGCGAGCATGTCAAACCGGCCGACCACATCACCGGCTCGGTACGGCGCACCGAACGCTACGACGCGATGAAGGCCGGTGCCGTGCTCGACCAGATCGCCGGCTGGAATCATGATCACACCCGTCGCGCGCCGGTGCCCAGCCTGTTCGGCATGAACATGCAGGCGGTCAATGTGGCGCAGAAACTGGCCGGATACGCCACCGCCGACGGCACCCCCAGCGCGATGCTCGATGCGGCCATCGGCCATTGCGACGTCCTGCTCGGACAAATGGTGACTGCCCTGCGCAAGCACCATCTGCTCCATTCCACCCTGCTGGTGATCACCGCCAAGCATGGCAATGCACCGATCGACCGCCGTCGTTTGCAGCATGTCGACAAGAAGGCATTGCGCGACACCATCGAGCGGGCCGTGCCCGGTTCCCTGGCGCAGCTCACGACGGACCAGGGTGCGTTGATCTGGCTGCACGATCCGGCGGCGACGCAGCGCGTAGCCGCGGCATTGCGCGCAGCGAGCCGGTCGCTGGCGATTCGCGAGGTGCTGGACGGGCCTGCACTGGCCAGGCTGTTCCCCGCACCGGCCCACGACACCCGGGTGCCCGATCTGGTGGTGATTCCCGATACGGGCGTGATCTACGGCAAGTCCGGTGACAGCAAGCTGGCCGAGCATGGCGGTTATGACGACGACGATACCCATGTCGCCCTGCTGCTCAGCAACCCGCAGCTGCCGCACGCCGGAGAGAGGGTGGCCGCTGCGGTCCACACGACACAGCTGGCACCGAGCGTGTTGCAGGCACTGCGCCTGTCGCCGCAGGGCCTGGATGCCGTCCGCAGCCAGCACACCCGCGACTTGCCCGGCATCGACTGGAAACGTTTGTAAAACCCGGCGGGACGGCTACTGCGGCGGCTTGAGCAGGTCGTCCGGCGTCGCGTCGAGCAAGCCGTGATTGATCGCGTAGCGCACCAGGTCCGATTGATTGGTCATGCCCATCTTGTCGAGCAGGTGCGACTTGTGGGTGCTGACGGTCTTGATGCTCAGCGAGAATTCCTCGGCGATCGCGGTCAGGGTCGCACCGCGGACGAGCCGGCTGAAAACCTCGAACTCCCGGTTGGACAGCAAGGTGTGCGCAGGGGCGAGGCGGGGTTTGGAGACGTCGGTGGCCAGCAGCTCAGCGACCTTGGCGCTGACATAGATGCCGCCCGCGGCGACCTTGCGGATCGCCGACAGCAGCAGATCGCCGTCGTATTCCTTGGTCAGGTAGCCCGATGCGCCGGCGCGAAGCGCCCGCACGGCGTACTGCTCTTCCTGGTGCATGGTGAAGATCAGGATCGGCAGTTGCGGCCGCAGCTCCTTGACGAGCTTGATCAGCTCCAGTCCGTTGCGTCCCGGCATCGAAAGGTCGAGCGTGAGCAACCCCCAGTCGCGCTCGCGGACCTTCTCCAGCAGGGACTTGCCATCGCTGGCCTCGCCGGCGAAAACCAGATCCGGCGTGTCGTCGAAAATCTTCTTGAGGCCGTTGCGGATAACCCCATGGTCATCGGCGACGAGTATCTCGATTTTCATCATGCCTCGTCTTCCAGCATGGCCGGGACATCGAGCGGAACGTGTATTTCGATCGTGGTGCCGCATCCGGGAGCACTGATGATGGTGAACCTGCCACCGAGCGCCGCAGCGCGTTCGCGCATGCTGACCAGCCCGATGCCGCTGCCGCCGTGGTCGTGCACGAAACCCTTGCCCGAATCGCGTACCCGCAGCACCACGCCGTCGCCCTCCCTGACCAGGCTGACTTCCAGCCTGTCCGCTTCCGCGTGGCGCGCCACATTCGTCAACGCTTCCTGCACGATCCGGAACAGCGCGGTCGCCATGGCATCGTCCGTGACAAGCACGGCAGCCGGCAGATCGCACTCGACCCGGATATTGCTGCGCCTGGTGATCTCCGCCACTTGCCAGGAAATGGCCTCGCCCAGGTCGAGATCATCCAGAATCCGCGGCCTGAGCTCGCTCGAGATGCGGCGCACCGAGCTGATCGCTCCGTCCAGCATCTCGCGCATGGAGTCCAGGGTCCCGGGCTCGGCATCGCGTCCGTCCTTGAGGCGTCCGCTGAACCACGTCAATTCCAGCTTGAGCCCGGTCAGCTGCTGGCCGAGGTCATCGTGCAGCTCGCGCGAAATGCGCGTGCGTTCCTCCTCGCGGACCGATTGCAGTGAAATGGACAGTCGGCGCAACTCCGAATTCAACTCATTGAGGGCCGCCTCCTTGCGGCGCCGGTCGGTGATGTCGCGCAGTACGGCGGTGAGCTGGGGCTTGCCGTTGATGACCGTTTGGGAAATCGCCGACTCGATCGGGAATTCGCTGCCGTCGGCACGCAGCCCGCAAATCTCCATCTGCATCGCCATCGTTCGCGAGGGAACGGCCGAGGCCATGAAGGTCTTGATGTGTTCGTCGTGCGCTTCCCGCCGCTGTACCGGCAGCAGGGTGGCCAGCGGCTTGCCGATGATCTGCGCGGCGGGTGCACCGAACATCAGTTCCGCCGCCCTGTTGAACATGACGATGTTCAGCCCCTGGTCGGTGGAGATGATCGCGTCCATCACCGAATCGATGGTGAGCCGGTAGCGGTCGTCGGCCTCCTGCAGGGCCGAACTGAGCATCCCTTCGCGCCGCAGCTCGATCGCCAGCAGGGCTGCGGCAATGCCGATGAAGATGCACACCAGCAGCGCGCCGAGCACGACCGTGATCGCGGTCTCGCGCCAGCTGGCCAGCGTTTCCGCATTGTTGTTGGTCACGCTCACCAGCAACGGGAAATCCGTCACGTAGCCCAGTGTGAAGACCTGCTTCGTACCGTCTCTGGCCGTGCGGCCGAAGTCTCTTACATTGAAGTCGGTCGTCGTGAATTGCACGCCCTGCAACTCGGGTGCGGGTTTGCCGATGCCGCTTTCGCGGTGGGGCAGGCTGGCGATCAGGGTGCCGTCATTGAGATACAGCCCGATCGGCCGCTGGAAATCCTGTTCCATGTAGGCATAAAACTGTTCGAAATGATCCAGATCGATGGCGGCGACCACGACGCCGCGGAATTTTCCGTTCACCTCATCGACGCGCCGGGCAACATAAAGCCTCCAGGGCGCATTGGGGGCGCTCTTGGACGGCCTGCTTATGAAAAGCCCTTTCCCTTTCCTGCGGAAAAGTATTTGAAGTAATCGCAGTCGGCTACCGATGCGTGCTGCATTTGCTCCTGGCTCGACGAATTCGCGATCAGGCCGTTGGCGTCGACGATGAACAATTCCGCCACCTGGCGCAATCCGGTGATGCGTGTGCTCAGCAGCAGCTGGATGGGCAGGCTGTCGAGCTTCAGTTGCGTGCCGTACGGCGTCTGCAAGCGGTCCTGGATGCTCCGCAGCGCAAGGTCGGCGTTGTGAAAAGACTGCTCGGTCTGATCCATCAGCATGCGCGTGAGGCTGGCCGTTTCCTGGCGCGAACGTTCCAGATCGCGCGTCCGCATGTTCAGCAGCAACGAGGCCACCAGCATGGCAATCGCGACGATCGTCAGTATTGCCAGGAGATATACCGCTCGGGTAGGGCGCAGTTTTTCAGACATGCTCGGGTTCTGGCAGCGACGGCAGTTGAAAGCGGACCGCCGGTATCGGCCGGGAATCCGACCGGGCAAGCAGCCGCAGGTAAGCAGCAGTGACTGTGGGGCAAGTATAGGCCGCCGGCCCGCGGCGAGGGTCGCGGCGGATGGCGGCGTTTTCACGCAGGCCCGCGAGGCGGATCGGGCTGTCCTATCATGCGGGTGGTTCCGCCATGGCGGCGGGCTTGGGAGGAACACGCCTTTGTTCGTTCATGTCGAGACGCGTCGCCGTCCGCGATGGCATTGGGCAACGATGTTGATCGTCAGCGTCTGCGTGCTGTGCTTCGTCGGGCTGGTGCTGATGCCGGCACCGCAGCGGGTTGCGCTGTTGCTGGAATGGGGCACGGTGCCGGCCAATATCTTCGACCCGCATGAAGCGTTTCTGCCGCAATTGGGCGATCCGGCGCTGTTGCGCCTGTTCACCGCCCTGTTCATCCATGTGGCCTGGCTGCACCTGTTGAGCAATCTGCTGTTTCTGGTGATCTTCGGTCTGCCGGGCGAGCGGGTCCTGGGCTCGTTGCGGTTCCTGTCGCTGTTCGTATTCGGCGGCATCGTGGCCAACCTGATCGGCGCCTTGTCGCTGACCGGCGTGCATCTGCCGATCATCGGCTGCAGCGGGGCGGTGTCGGCCGTGGTCGGCACGTATGTGGCGCTGTTTCCCCGCGCCAGGCTGGGCCTGGTGTTGCCGCTGGGGGCGTATCTGGAGTTCGTGCGGGTGCCGGCGTTCCTGCTGATCGGTATCTGGGTGGTGTTGCAGTTGCTGTTCAGTTATGCCGGGCCGAGCTATGGCGCCCATGTCTGGTGGGCGCATATCGGCGGATTCCTGTTCGGCCTGGTCTTTGCTTTTTTTTCGCGGCAGTCGATTGCCCGCCGGATGCGCGGTTGACCGGTCAACCCCATCCGGTCACGCCGGTCCAGCCATGCTTGCGGGCAAACAGTCGCAGCAGTCGACGGGCGATCGGCGTGGCGGCAACCGCGCCGAAGATCTGCTGCGGATCGACGCCCTCGCGACGCATGTCGGCGAGTTTGCGCCGGATATAGCCACGCATGATCTCGGCATTGAATTCGGGGTGGAACTGCACGCTCAGTGCGTTGGGTCCGTGGCGCAGCAGCTGATGCGGATCGCGCGCGGAGCGGGCCAGCACGGCGGACCCGTGCGGTGCCTCGAGCACGCTCTGCTCGTGGGTCGTATGCGCACGGAAGCTGGCCGGCAGGCTGGCGGCCAGCGGATCGCGGCCGGCCGCGGGCAGCAGTTCGATCGACTGGGTGCCGATCTCGCGCCCGCCCGGCAGATAGCCGACGCGCCCTCCCAGGGCATGCGCCATCAGCTGGTGGCCGTAGCAGACCCCGAACAAGGGCAGCTCGACATCCATCGCGTCGCGGATCCAGCCGGCGGTGCGCTCGCTCCACGGCGCGCACTCGGTGACCATCGCGGCCGAACCGGTGATCATGGCGCCGGCGACATCCTGCGGTGGCGGCGGCAACTCGCCGGCGGCGACATCGACGATCCGCAGCTGCTGCGGCAGCAGCCGCGTGCCGAGCCGGAACCAGTGCGGAAAATCGCCATGCCGGGCGCGTATGCTGTCCGGCGCACGGCCGGTGCGGATGATCAGGACTGGTTTCATGCAGGATGGCGGCCGTGGCCGGTCTGGCCGTCTTCAGGGCTCGATATCATCGAATGCCTCGATCGGTGGGAGTACGGTGAGAATTTCCTGCACGGTCGTCAGTCCGCACGCCACCTGGTTGGCGGCGGAGATGCGCAACGGGCGCATGCCCTCGGCCAATGCCGCCTGACCGAACCGTCCCAGATCGAGCTGGGCGCCGATCAGTCCGCGCAGTCGCGGCGAAAGCCGCATCATCTCGTAGATGCCGGTGCGGCCGAGAAACCCGGTGTTGCGGCATTCCAGGCAACCGACCGGCTTGAACACCGTCTCCGGCAGCGGGATCGACCAGCCGTGCGTGAGCACGGTCCATGGCTGCGGATCCTGCGTGGTCGCCTGCTTGCAGTGCGGACACAGGGTGCGTACCAGCCGCTGCGCGACCACGCCGGAAAGCGTGGACTGGACCAGGTAGTGCGGCACGCCCAGGTCGAGCAGCCGGGTGACCGCGCTGGGCGCGTCGTTGGTGTGCAGGGTCGAAAGCACCAGGTGGCCGGTGAGCGACGCCTGCACCGCCATCTGCGCGGTTTCGAGGTCGCGGATCTCGCCGACCATGATGATGTCCGGATCCTGGCGCAGCAACGTGCGCACTCCCGCGGCAAAATCCAGCTCGATCGCCGCATGCACCTGCATCTGGTTGAATTCGGGCGAGACCATCTCGATCGGGTCTTCCACCGTGCACACGTTGAGTTCAGGCGTGGCCAGGTGCCTGAGCGTGGAATACAGCGTGGTGGTCTTGCCCGAGCCGGTGGGGCCGGTGACCAGCACGATGCCGTGCGGCCGCTCGACCATGCTGCGCCATTGCGCGCCCTCGGCGGCGGAGAAGCCGAGCTGGGCGAAATCCTTGACCACCAGGTCGGGGTCGAAGATGCGCATCACCACCTTTTCGCCGAAGGCGGTGGGCATGCTGGAGACGCGCAACTCCACTTCGCGGCCGGAAGCGGAGCGGGTCTTGATGCGGCCATCCTGCGGCCGGCGTTTCTCCGCCACGTCCATGCGCCCGAGAATCTTGATGCGCGCCGTGACGGCGGTCATCACCGGCGTGGGCAGCTCGAACACCTTGTGCATGATGCCGTCGATGCGGAAGCGCAGGTGTCCGGTCTCGCGGCGCGGCTCCAGATGGATGTCGGAGGCGCGCTGCTCGAACGCATATTGCAGCAGCCAGTCGACGATATGCACGACATGACGGTCGTCGGCCCCGACTTCGCCTGCCTTGCCCAGCTCCACCAGCTGCTCGAAGTTGAGCAGGGCCGCGGAGCTGTCGCTGCCGCTGGCCTTGGCATCCTGCGCCAGCTGGATCGAGCGCTGGACGCCGTAGAACTCCTGCAGGTAGCGGTTGATGTCGAGCGGGCTGGCCACCACGCGCCGCACGTCCCGGCGCAGCATCTGCGACAGATCCCTGGCCCAGCCGGCGTCGAACGGTTCGCAGGTGGCGAAGGTCACCTCGCCGGGCGTGGCCGCGATCGGCAGAATCCGGTGGCGCTGGGCATACGCATGGCTCACCACCTGGGTCACCGAGGCGGCGTTGATCTTCATCGGGTCGATCTTGAGATAGGGCAGGGCCGCCTGGCCGGCCAGCCATTCGGTCATCACCTCAAGGCTCAGTGGCCGGCCGGGGTCGAGTCGGTTGGTCAGCTTGGCGTTGGCGACCAGCACCAGCGGATGCAGTTCCACCGTGCTGCGGCCTGCACGCGCGCCCATGCGCACGTTTTTGGCATCGTCGGCCAGCACGTAGCCGTCGACCACCAGAGCCGCCAGCAGATCGTCCAGCTGCAGCTTGCCGCGACGGCCGAGCATGGACGCGATTTGTGGTGAAGCAGCCATCCAGATCAGGCTCCCGAGATGCTGCTGCCGACCCTGACCCGGCAATCTGCCGGCGGGAAAGCGAGCTGCGGCTATACTAACGCGCTTTATCAACGCGCTTTATCCAAGGTCACGGAAACCATGTCCGCACGCACCTTCCAGGACGTCATCCAGACCCTCAACCGCTATTGGGGGAGCCAGGGTTGCGTGCTGTTGCAGCCGCTCGATATCGAGGTCGGCGCCGGCACCTTCCACCCCGCCACGTTTCTGCGCGCGCTCGGCCCGGAGCCGTGGGCCGCTGCGTATGTGCAACCCTCGCGTCGCCCCACCGACGGCCGCTACGGCGAGAATCCCAACCGTCTGCAGCATTACTACCAGTACCAGGTGGTGCTGAAACCGAATCCGGAAAACATCCTGGAGCTGTACATCGGTTCGCTGAAGGAACTGGGGCTCGATCCGCTGGTGCACGACCTGCGCTTCGTCGAGGACAACTGGGAGTCGCCGACGCTGGGCGCCTGGGGGCTCGGCTGGGAGGTCTGGCTGAACGGCATGGAGGTGACCCAGTTCACCTATTTCCAGCAGGCCGGCGGGCTGGAATGCCGGCCGGTGACGGGCGAGATCACCTACGGCCTGGAACGCCTGGCGATGTATCTGCAAAATGTGGACAACGTCTACGACCTGGTGTGGACCGAGGGTCCGCACGGCACCGTCACCTATGGCGACGTGTTCCACCAGAACGAGGTGGAGCAGAGCACCTACAATTTCGAGTACGCCAACGTGGCCGAGTTGCTGCGCTGGTTCGATGTCTGCGAAACCACCGCCAACCAGCTGGTCGCCGCCAATCTGCCGTTGCCGGCCTACGAGCAGGTGATGAAGGCCAGTCATACCTTCAACCTGCTGGACGCACGCCGTGCGATCAGCGTGACCGAACGCCAGCGCCACATCCTGCGGGTGCGCACGCTGTCGCGCAGCGTGGCGGAAGCCTATGTGGCGCAACGGGAGAAACTCGGCTTCCCGGGCCTGAAGCAAGCGAAGGAGCCGACCCATGGCTGAGCACAAGCCGCTGCTGATCGAACTGGGCACCGAAGAACTTCCGCCGAAGGCGCTGGATGAACTTTCCGCGGCGTTCCTGCGCGGCATCTGCGATGGCCTGGCCCGGCGCGGGATTGCCGCCGAACTCGATCTGGCCCAGGCCTACGCCTCGCCGCGTCGGTTGGCCGTGCTTGTTCCGGGCGTGGCCGCGGTCCAGCCGGAACAGGTGATCGAACGCCGCGGTCCGGCGTTGAGCGCCGCGCTGGACGGGCAAGGCCAGCCCACCGGGGCACTGCTCGGTTTTGCGCAGTCCTGCGGCGTCGGCGTGGGACAGCTGGAAAAACTCGAGACCAGCAAGGGCTCGTGGTTCGTCTGGCGCACGGTCAAGCCGGGTCAGCCGCTGGCGGCATTGGTGCCGGAAATTCTCGACGAGGCGCTCAAGGGCCTGCCGATTCCCCGGCCGATGCGCTGGGCCGACCACGAGTACAGCTTCGTGCGTCCCGCGCACTGGCTGGTGATCCTGCACGGCGCGGATATCGTCGATGGCGAAGTCATGGGGTTGAAGAGCGGCCGCAAGTCGCGCGGTCATCGCTTCATGCATCCGCAGCCGGTGCACGTGGCCGATGCCGACGGCTGGCTGGATGCAATGCGTGCGGCCAGGGTGCTGGCCGATCCGCTCGAGCGCCGCCGGCGCATCCGCGCACAGGTCGAGCAGGTGGCCGGACAGATCGGCGGCATGCCGCGGCTGGACGATGCGCTGCTCGATGAGCTGGCCAATCTCACCGAGTGGCCGGTCGCGATCGCCTGCACCTTCGAGAAAGAGTTCCTCGATGTTCCGCCGGAGGCGCTGGTGACCACCATGGTGGCGAACCAGAAATTCGTGCCCGTATTTGACGAGGCCGGCAAGCTCACCGAGCATTTCATCGGGATTGCCAACATCGAAAGCCGCGATCCGGCGGAAATCCGCAAGGGTTACGAGCGGGTGATCCGGCCGCGTTTCGCCGATGCCAAGTTCTTCTGGGACGAGGACCTGAAGACGCCGCTGGCCGATTATCAGGACCAGCTGAAAAACGTCACCTACCAGCAGGCCCTCGGCAGCCTGTGGGACAAGAGCGTGCGGGTGGCCGAACTGGCCCGCGTGATCGCCAACCGGGTCGGCGTCGATGCCGGCCAGGCGACCCGGGCGGCGGCATTGAGCAAATGCGATCTGCTCACCCGCATGGTCGGTGAATTCCCGGAGCTGCAGGGCGTGATGGGGCGTTACTACGCCGGCAGGCATGGCGAACCGGCGCAGATCGCCGAGGCGCTGGACAGCTACTACCAGCCGCGCTTCGCCGGTGATGCGATCGCGCCAGGCAAGGTCGGCCAGGTGCTGGCCGTGGCCGAACGGCTCGATACGCTGGCCGGCATCTTCGCCGTCGGCATGAGGCCGGGCGGGAACAGGGACCCGTTCGCGTTGCGCCGGGCGGCACTGGGTCTGGCGCGCACGCTGATCGAGGCCGGCATGGAGATCGACCTCCGGGGCAGTTTCATCGAGGCGCTCGAGCTGCTTCCCGACGATGCGCTGGCGGCGGGTCTCAAACCCGGCAAGGACGGCAAGCCGCCGGTATTGAACGCCGGCCATCGGCGGGCGATCCTGCTCGAGGAGCTGTACGACTTCGTGCTCGATCGCCTGCGTGGCTATTACGCCGAACAGGGCTTCGACAACGCGCAGTTCGAGGCGGTGCTGGCGGTACAGCCGGGCAGCCTGGCGGATTTCGACCGGCGCCTGCGGGCGGTGGCCGAGTTCGGCCGGCGTCCGGAAGCGGCCAGTCTGGCCGCCGCCAACAAGCGCGTCGCCAACATCCTGCGCAAGCAGGCCGAGGAGGCCGGTGCGCCGGCGATCAGCCGCGTGGTCGACCCGGCCTGTTTCGAGGCCGATGCGGAACGCGAACTGGCCGATGCGCTGGCGTCGGCGCAGCGCGAGACGGCCGGGTCATTGCGGGCGGGCGACTACACCGCCGTGCTGGCGCGGCTGTCGCAGTTGCAGGCGCCGGTGGATGCGTTCTTCGACAATGTGCTGGTGAATGCCGACGATCAGGCGGTACGCGCCAACCGGCTGGCCCTGCTCGGTCGGCTGAAAGCGCAGTTCAGCGCGATCGCCGATATCGCCCTGCTCTGAGAGGCGTTGAATGGTCGCCCACCTGCCGCGACCGCAGCCGGCACGAACACCCCGCGACGCTCTCGCTGCGGTGGTCGACTGTTCACGGCCTCTGCGCGCCGGCGGTTGCCCGCTGACGGCAAGTTGCCTCAGGCGGTATCGCGGTTCTGCCGGATGCGTTCGGCCAGACGGTGATTGAAATCCACCATGGCATCGGTATCCACGTTGACCCCGTTGGGGCCGAGGATGGCATACAGTTCTGCCAGCATGTCCGAGTTGCCGGCCAGGGTCAGGTGGCCGCCTGCCAGTTCAAGCTGCGACTGCAGGATTTTCATGGCCGTTTCCAGGCGCTGCGCATCCACCGTTGCATCATCCCGTCGCAGCGGCGCGCTGGTCAACGCCGGATGGGAGCGGGCTCGCGAGCGCGGCGCCGGAACCATTTCGGTCGTGTGCTGCTCGTCCGGGGCGCTGATTGCGGGGTCGACCTGGATCCCGCCTTCACCGGCCACCAGCCAGACCAGCGAGATGCCGAGGGTTCGCGCCAGGGTCACGCAGCGGCCACGCGAGGGGTCGGTATTGCCGTCGCGCCAGCTGCGCACCACGCCCTCGGAAAACCCGCACATGCGCGCGATCTCGGTGGCGCTGCCGACACGCTGGATCAGCAATTTGATCCGATCCGAAAAAGTCCCGGCGGGGGTGGGGTGATTGGGATGATGCATTTTCATGGCGGTATTCATGGCAAGTGATGTTGCAAGTCATGCAGGATGGCGTGGGAAGTTCATCCATGAATGCCAGGCCGAGATTAGTACGAAGGCATGGTGGGCCACAATTTTTTGCACCATATTCTTTCGGACGCAAATAGTTGCGGCCTTTCCGTCGAAAGACGCCGATGGAGCCGTGTGCCGGACTCGCATGCAAGGTACCGCTTGCCGCGCATGGTTCCGGCTGGTTCGCAGGAGCCTGGGCGTACTGTGGCATGTGAAATGTTTCATGAGCCTTGCAATTTCTTGCCGCAAAGCACCAAGCTGCAGGCCTGCGTGCCTGCTCCGCCAGGGGCCACGGCCGGGTCGACTGATGCGCAAGCTTCTTTCAAAAGGGATGGCATGAGCCAATTCGCACTGCTGGGCAAGCGGCGTTTTGCGCCGTTCTTCTGGACCCAGGCGCTGGGCGCCTTCAACGACAATGCGTTCCGCAATGCACTGGTGATGCTGGTGGCGTTCCAGATGGGGCTGGATGACCACAAGGTGTCGCTCTACACCAATCTGGCACCGGCGCTTTTCATCATTCCGTTCTTCCTGTTCTCGGCCAGCGCCGGGCAACTGGCCGAGAAGTTCGAGAAGACCCGGATCATCCGCTGGGTCAAGCTGTTCGAGATTTTCGCGATGGTGCTGGCGGCGATCGGCTTCTACACGCACCACACGTCCCTGCTGCTGGTGGTGTTGTTCCTGATGGGGCTGCACTCGACCACGTTCGGGCCGATCAAGTACGCGATCCTGCCGCAGGCGCTGAAGCCGGAGGAGCTGGTCGGCGGCAACGGTCTGATCGAGACCGGCACCCAGCTGGCGATGCTGATCGGCATGATCGTCGGCAGCGCGTTGATGGCCATCGCCGGCGTCGGCACCTTGCTGGCCGGCGCCGCCACGATTGCCGTGGCGGTCGCCGGCTATCTGGCCAGTCGGGGGATTCCGCCGGCGCCGGCCACCGCACCAGATTTGAAGTTCAACTTCAATCCGTACAGCGAAACCGTGCAGGTGCTTGGCATCACCCGCAAGGATCCGGCGGTGTTCAACGCCGTGCTTGGCATTTCGTGGTTCTGGTTCTTCGGCACCGTGCTGATCGCCCAGTTGCCGAATTACACCCGGCTCAACCTGGGCGGCAACGGCTCCGTCGAGATCCTGGTGCTGACCTTGTTCTCCATCGGCACCGGCATCGGCTCGCTGCTGTGCGAGCGGATGTCCGCACGCCGGGTGGAGGTGGGCCTGGTGCCGCTGGGCGCGTTCGGACTGACCGCGTTCGGCGTCGACCTGTTCTTCGCGCAGCCCGGGATGTCGATGGCGCATGGGCTGGGGTGGCTGGCGTTCCTGCGCTCGGCAGGCAGCTGGCGCATCGCGCTGGACCTGACCCTGATCGGCGTGTTCGCCGGGTTCTACGTGGTGCCGCTGTTCGCGTTCATCCAGAGCCGCACGCCGCGCGAGCGGCTGTCGCGGGTGATCGCCGGCAACAATATCCTCAATGCGCTGCTGATCACCTGCGCTGCCGGTTTCGGGCTGGGTCTGGGCGCGCTGGGCCTCGGTGTGCCGCAGATCTTTCTTGCCACGGCGCTGCTGAACGCACTGGTGGCGCTGTACATCTTCACCCTGGTGCCCGAGTTCGTGATGCGTTTCATCACCTGGGTGCTGGTGAACGCGCTGTACCGGGTTCGCGTCGACGGCATGCGGCACATTCCCGAGCAAGGTGCGGTGCTGCTGGTGTGCAACCACGTCAGTTTCATCGACCCGCTGCTGCTGATGGCCAACCTGCGGCGGCCGGTGCGCTTCGTGATGTACTACCGGATCTACAACATCCCGCTGCTGCGTTTCGTGTTCCGTACCGCCAGGGCGATTCCGATCGCCGGGCAGAAAGAGGATCCGGTTTTGCTGCAGCAGGCCTATGACGCGATCGACGCCGCGCTGGCCGCCGGTGAAGTGGTGTGCATTTTCCCCGAGGGCGGGCTGACTCTCGACGGCAAGATTGCACCGTTTCGCCCGGGAGTGGAGAAGATCCTGGCGCGGCGGCCGGTGCCGGTGGTACCGATCGTGCTGCGTGGCCTGTGGGGCAGCATGTGGAGCCGGCGGGACTCGATGCTGCATCGCGCGCGCCTGCCACGGCGTTTCCGCGCGCGGGTTGAGCTGCTGGTCGATACGCCGCAGGCGGCGCAGCGGCCCAGCGCTGCCGCATTGGAGACGCGGATCCGCGCATTGCGCGGCGAAATGGCCTGACCGCGGTGGCTGCCGGCCTCAGTGCAGCCAGCCGCCGATCACGACCAGCGCCACCACGCTCAGCCAGGTCAGCAAGGCGCGCAGCAGGGCGCTGCGCAGGCGCACCAGTTCGGTCAGGGGGTCGTTGCATTCCTCGAAGCGGCCGTCGCAGGTTTCGATGTCGGTGAGCACGTCGGCCTGGGCGGCGGCGCCGAGAAAGCCGGGGCTGGCGCTGTACCAGCCGGTGCTCGTCGCCTGCTGGTGCCAGAGCCGCCAGGCACCGATCACGGCTTCCCAATGGCCGACCACCGCCAGCGTGAACACCAGCGCCTGCGCCGGCAGCCAGTCCAGCGCGTTGGCCAGATAGCAGGCACTGGTGCAGCTGCCCCGGTCCAGCCGCAGCGACACATCGCGGTACAGCGTTTGCGCCAGCCGGTACAGCAACGCGCCGACCGGGCCGAGCAGGAAAAACCAGAACAGCACGGCGAAGCGTCGGCGCAACGCGGCGTAGGCGATCGCCGCGCCGAGCTTGGGCGAATTCCAGGCGATCGCCACGCCGTCGTCGGCAAGCGCCTGCGCCGCGGCTTCGCGGCTGGCCTTGTCAGGGGCATTGAGGATCGCTTCCAGATCGGGCTCGAACTCGCGCGGGCCGAAGCAGTACAGCAGCACGGCCAGCGAGAACAGCAGGTCGAGCAGTTCGCCGGTCGGGCTGTGGCCGAACCACCAGGAAAGCAGCAGGCACGCCAGCAGCGGCGGCAGCAGGACCAGCAGCACGCGCCCGGCGCCGCTGGTGTCCCCCAGTTGTGCCACCCACTGCCTGAACCAGCCGTCCTTGCGCCAGTGCGCGAGTTGTGGCGTGACATGCAGCAGTCCGAGGGCGATGAGGGCGACAAGCAGACGAATGGCCATGAAGGACAGTCTCGCGGGCAGAGCCTGCATTGTATGCGAGTGATCAGCGCACGGCAGCGGCCAGTTCGTCCAGATCCAGCCCGGCCCGCTGCTGCAGCCAGTACGCCAGCAACCGATACGACACCGACAGCGGCGGAGACGGCAGGAAGCTGCCGTCCCCCAGCCCGTCCACGATCTGCTGCGGCGTGAACCAGCGTGCATCCTCCAGCTCGTTGTCGCGCAGGGTGATCCGGCGCGATGTGGCGGTGGCCAGGAAACCCACCATCAGCGAGGCCGGCATCGGCCAGGGTTGCGAGGAGTGATAGCGTACGTCGTCGACGATCACGCCGGCTTCCTCGGCGACTTCGCGGCGCACCGCGTCTTCCAGCGACTCGCCGGGCTCGACGAAGCCGGCAAGGGTGGAATAGCGGCCGGGCGGCCAGCTGCCCTGGCGGCCGAGCAGGCAGGCGCCGTCGTGTTCGACCAGCATGATGACGGCCGCATCGGTGCGCGGGAAATGCAGACGGCGGCAGTGCGGATTCGGGCATTGCGCGCGATGTCCGGCGGCGACCAGCTGCAGCGGCGTGCCGCAGTGGGTGCAATGCCGCGTTTCGAGCTGCCAGTGCGACAGGCCCTTGGCGTAGGCAAACAGGCCGGCCTCGTCGGCCGGCAGCAGCAGGCCGGCCGCGCGCAGGTTCATGCGGCGTGCGTCGAGTGCGGCTTCCAGCGCATCGACCTGGCCGGCATCGCCCAGCGCCAGCATGAAATATGGACGGTGATCGGCCACGCCGAGCAGGCTGGCGGGCAATTCTTCGAGCAGCAGTTTGCGCTCGTTGGCGTCGAGCCAGCGCAATGCGTCGTGATCGCGCCGCAGGAAGGCTTCGCCGGCCGGGTCCAGCAGCAGGTAGCGCGCTTCGGCCGAGCCGGCCTGGGCGGCGATCCAGTCCGGTTCATCGCGACGTTCGGCGATCCGGTCCAGGATCAGGCTGAGCCCGGCAAATGTGTTCGGGCGCGGCGGCATGGACCGATCCATGGAGATCCGCCCGCTCAGGCGGTGAACGACGAGCCGCAGCCGCAGGTGGTCTTGGCGTTCGGGTTGCTGATGACGAACTGCGCACCGCTGAGGTTTTCGGCGTAATCGATCTGCGCGCCGGTGAGGTATTGCAGCGACAGCGGATCGCACAGCAGGGTCACGCCTTCGCGCTCGATCGCGAGATCGTCCTCGGCCTGGGCCTCGTCGAAGGTGAAGCCGTACTGGAAACCCGAACAACCACCGCCGGTGATGTATACCCGCAATTTCAGGGCCGGGTTGCCTTCCTCGGCAATCAGCTCATGCACCTTGCGCGCGGCCGCGCTGGTGAATACCAGCGGTTCGCCGCTGCTGCGGTAATCGGGAATGGCGGCAAAAGTTTCCATGGCGCTCAAATGGGGGTCGGGATGCCTCGATGCAAGCATACTTCGCTTCAGGCAGGTACGTGCCTGTCCAGCACTTCCGGCGACGGCAGTTCACGCTGCGCGTCCTCGGTCTGGCGCGAAATGCGCCCGTTGACCTGGGCGCCGGCAGCCATTTCGAGCGTGTGATAGCGCAGGTCGCCATCGATGCGGGCCTGCGCCGCCAGTTCCAGCCGGGCACTGATGTACACGTCGCCGGTGACGTGGCCGTTGATCACGGCATGCGGCACGTGGATCTCGCCATGCACCTGGCCATGCTCGCTGAGGGTGAACACCGCATCTTCGCCCTCGGCCTGCACCGTGCCTTCGATGCAGCCGTCCAGATGCAGGGCTCCGCTGAAACGCAGGTCGCCGCGGATCATCGTGCCCTGGGCGATCAGGCTGGTTTCATGGCAATCCGCGCGGCGTTCGTTGCGTCTACGGTTGAACATCGTGATCCTCCTGGGCTGTGGTGATATTGCCGCTCAGAGCGTCGCTCCAGGCCACCGTGCGGGTAACCGGACTGTCACCCTCGGGCTGAATGCGGATGCGCAGCCGCATCGGACGAAAGTCCGCCGGCAGCACGATGGTGCCGTGCAACTGCTGAAAATACATGAAGCGAAACGGCAGGCCATCCTTTTGCGCGGCATCGCCAAGGGCGGTCCAGGCCAGCTGCACGACCTTGTCGCCGCGCAGGCCCTCTGCGCTGACCGTCGCGTTGCCGGTTATTACATCACCGCGCCTGGCATTCTGGGTCAGGCTGAGCGTGAGATTCCACCCTTGCGAATGTGCAATGGGTTGCAGTTTCACCTCCTGCACCTTCAGGCCATGCCGCTGGCTGTCGCCGCCGACCAGGCGCGAATAGAAGCCCAGGTCGGCACGCAGGCCGCTGATCTCCTCTTCGCGCTGTGCCAGGGTGCCGCGCAATGACCGGGTGGCCACTTCGTTCACCTGCGCGGAGCGCTGCAGGTTGGCGACCTGCTGCTTCAGGTCGTCGATTTCCGCACGCGCCGTGCGCAGCTGTCGGTGATCGGCGAGGGCCGGAGCAACGTGCCGGGTCAGCAAGCCGGCCAACAGGCCGGTCAGCAGCAGGCTGGCCAGCCAGGCAAGGCCCAGCCATAGCCAGCGTCGACGGCTGCCGGGGGCATCATGCCTGCGCACAACAAAACGCGGTGGAGGTCGTGAAGCCATGCGGACGGTCCCGGACAAAGGCAGTGGTATAGCCCGGTACCGGCAAAAGCGTCAAGGAACGACGGCATGCTTCAATGAACCGGCCCCGTTCAGGCAGCCTCGCGGCCATCGTGCGGCCCGTCGGGTGGAACCTCGCTGCCGTCGCGTGGCGGCACGGTGCCGAGTTCGACGCTGAACAGGCTTTCCACCAGCGGTGCGAAGTGGCGCAGCGCGCGCTCGTAAACCTGGCGCTTGAAATTGACCACGTGCGCCGCCGGGTACCAGAAATCCACCCAGCGCCAGATATCGAACTCCGGCTTGTCGCAGGCATCGAGCTTCAAGGCTTCCTCGCCGCCGACCAGCTTGAGCAGGAACCACACCTGCTTCTGGCCGATGCAGGTGGGGCGCTGGTGGTGACGCACGTACCGGTTGGGCAGGCGATAACGCAGCCAGCCATGGGTGGACGCGATCACCTCCACATGCTGCGGCGCAAGCCCGGTTTCTTCTTCCAGCTCGCGGTACATCGCCTCCAGCGGCGTTTCGTCGGTGCGCATGCCGCCTTGCGGAAACTGCCAGCCATCGCGATTGATGCGGCGTGCCCAGAACAGCCGGCCGTCCGAGCCAAGCAGCACGATGCCAACATTCGGACGATAGCCATCAACGTCGATCATTTCGCCTCCTGGAGCGGTCCGGCGTGGAATCCGCCGTTGAAACCGCATCCAGTCCTCTGCCGATTCAACCATAGCGCGTCAAGCCCCGGCAAGCACCGACGGCGGCATCGGACTTGAACCGGGCCGCCGACACGACTACACTGCCGCGCCCCGCCCGGATCCCGCACGCCGGCGCGGCGGGCACCCCCAAGGCTATGTAGCTCAGCCGGTTAGAGCACAGCACTCATAATGCTGGGGTCGGTGGTTCGAGTCCACCCATAGCCACCAGTCTCTTCCAACTCTCTGAAGAAGCTTGCCTTCCTGGCGTTTCCGCACTGTTTTGGCCAGGTGCTACATCCAGGCGTTACAGTGCCGGGGAAATTCCTTCTCATCCTGCATTGCCGTTCCTCGTGACCTTCTTGGCCTTCTGGGCCACGTGGAGATCACCCGCAGTCCGAGAACGGCCGATGCACGCGAGGCCAATCGTCGCCGGTTGCTTCGGGAGCCCCACATCGGCACCCGGCTCGACCTTTTGCGCAGGCGTGGCCGATTCATGACCATGGACCAACCGGAAGCCCTGGGCGGGCAGTATCTCGTCGCGATATTCGTTAAGGTCGAGGAGCGCTTGGCGCTGAACTGGACATCTGAAGGCAATCGATGGTTCTGACCCGCTGGTGCCCGGGATGAGTTGTCGGGCACATTCACGCGGTGCGCACTTCCAGCTTCAAACCGAAGTCATCGGGGTGCAGCAACAGATCATCCAGCGTGTAACGATCGAGTGTTGCGACAAAAGCTTCAAGCGCCTCGCTCAACACCCCTCGCAGCCGGCAAGAAGGGGTGATCTGGCAGCGGTTATCGGCGGTGAAGCACTCCGTCATGGCGAAATCCGGTTCGGTCACGCGCATGACGGTGCCGAGACGGATTTTGTCCGGGCTCACCGCCAGCGTGAATCCCCCGGTACGGCCGCGAACGGCTTTCAGATAGCCCGCGCGCGTCAGTACATTGACGACCTTCATCAGATGATTGCGGGAGATCTTGTACACGAGGGCGGTCTCCTCGATGGTGATCAGACGCTCGCGCTGCGCTGCGGCGTACATCAGTACCCGCAAGGAATAATCCGAGAATTGGGTCAAGCGCATGGTTTTCCGACGGACTGTATGGGTCGCTGCCTGGTGGGCGGGTACGGCAATGCAGGAAAATGATGCATGAACTATACGTTTTTTGCGAACTACTCGAGCCCTTGCAGCATACCTGTACGGCAGCGTCGGCGCGTTGCCGAGGCCGTCGGTCAAGGCGTTTCTCCGGGATATGGCGGGGACGAAGGCAGCGGCGAGTTGAATGATCCGGCTGCGGCAAGGCATGGGAGAAGGGTAGCCACCTGCAACTGGCAGCCGGCTCGTCCCGCGCGGCGCGGACACTTCCCGGACGAATCTGCCGTTTCAGTTCGCCGATCTCACGGCGCAGCATGGGTGATCCGGTCCGGGGTGATGTCGATGCGACGGATGAATCCCGCCGCACCTGTCCGGATCCTGCCACGCGCGGCAACCATCCTGATAAAGATGTATTGACAATACATCTTTCTAGATCTACGCTTGCCTCAAGCAGCGAGCTTCCGCCCCGCAATGACGGATGCCGTCAAGAGACAGGCCATCGCCAGGCTGCCCGGTCGCATGTCGACCGCAGCGATCGCTCCCACCCCATCCGGATGAACGTCATGCCCCATTCCGCCATATCTTCCACGTCTCCCGAGGTCGACGTGCGGCCTCTCGTGCCGGCCCAACGCCATGCCAGGATCTTCCAGCTGGTCGACGCCTTGCTCCCCGGCACCGCTTTCGTCCTGGTCAATGACCACGACCCCAAGCCGCTGTACTACCAACTCGAGGCGGAATATCCGCAGCAGTTCTCGTGGAACTATCTGGAGAAGGGTCCCGAGGTCTGGCGTGTGGAGATCGGCAAACTCGCGCAGGCGGCCTGACGTCGTACTGCCAAGTCAACGTGGGTGCCGGGCCGCAGGAGCCTGGCACGCGTATCCCGGGAAATCGCCTTGTGGCTGGTGTTTCACTCTCTCGCTGGACCATGTCCTATTTCGCTGCCGCGCTCGTCGCGCTGCTGGCCGCCGAGAGTCTGATGGTCGCAGGATGGGGCTTTCCGAGCGCGCCCATCCGGGCGCCGGCGACACTGCTGCTGGTGCATCTGGTGGTTCTGGGCTGGCTGAGCCTGCTGTTGTGCGGCGCACTGTTCCAGTTCGTGCCGGTTCTCATTGCCAGGCCGCTCCACAGCGCGACACTGCCCTTGCCCGCGCTGATCCTGCTGCTCGGCGGGCTGGCGGCGCTGCTGACGGGTTTCCTCGGTTTGAACGGGGCCGTCGCGATGGCGTTGCCGCTCTTGCCCATGGCGGGCACCATGCTGGCGTCCGGTTTCAGCCTCGTGCTGTGGAACCTGGGCCGCACGCTCTGGGCCGCCCGACCGCTGGGGTGGCCGGCAAAGTTTGTTGCCGTGGGCCTGCTTGGCCTGGCGGCCACCGTGGCCATCGGCATCATCTTTGCGCTGGTGCTGGCGGGCACCACGACGGCCCCCGCGGCACTTCGCATCTATGCTTGCGGCCTGCCGATCCACATCGTCGCCGGACTGGGCGGCTGGCTTACCTTGACTGCCATGGGCGTCAGCTACCGGTTGCTGGCGATGTTCATGCTGGCGCCAGAGCTCGATCGTCCGGGCACCCGCGTGGTACTGCAGTCCGGTGCATGGGCACTGGGTGTGGCGGTTCTCGGCGGCACGACCGCCGTTCTGGCAAATCATGGCACCGCTCCGGTTTTCGTTGTCGCCGGAGTACTCGGCTTGGTGACCGTGATCCTGTATGCGCGTGACATCGCGCATTTGTATCGGGCGCGCAAGCGGCGGGTGATTGAACTCAACAGCCGGATGGCGGCGGCGGCGGTGGGATCGCTGCTGCTCGCCGCACTGCTGATCGTGGTGCTTGGGAGCATGGGCGCACTGGCACGCCATGCGGGTGCCGTGGTGTTCCTGGTTGCCTTCGGCTGGCTGTCGGGGCTGGGTCTGGCCAAGCTCTACAAGATCGTCCCTTTCCTCACCTGGCTCGAATGCTACGGCCCGGTACTGGGCAAGGCACCCACCCCAAGGGTGCAGGATCTGGTTGCCGAGCAACACGCACGCAAGTGGTTCGGACTGTATTTCATCGCCGCCTGGGCGGCGACAGCGGCGCTGTTCCTGGACAGCGCATGGGCATTCCGGGTAGCGGCAGCGATGCTGCTGGTCGGCACCGCGGGCATCGTGCTGCAGCTGGTGCGAGCGCGCCGTCTGGACGATGTGCCCGCATCGGTGCGTTTCCCGGCAGGGAGCATGCGACCGCCGCTGATTCTTTCCTCGACGCGACCGCACTGATCGGCTGGAGACTGGCGATGACGACGTTTGTGGATCTCGATGTGCGCCCCATCCTGCGCGATGGCGGCGAGCCTTTCGAGCAGATCATGGCCACGGTAGCGGGACTGCGGCCGGATCAGGGCTTGCGATTGTTCGCCACCTTCAAGCCGACGCCGCTGTTGCACATGCTCGGTTCCAGGGGTTACGCGCACGACGTGCGGGAGCGTGGCCCCGACGACTGGGAGGTTCTGTTCACCCCTGCCGGGCGGGCACCGGTCTTCGCCGGGGCGGTCGCAAGCGCGCCCGATGGCGACGATGTCTGGCCGCCACCGGCGCTCTCCATCGACAACCGCGATCTCGATCCGCCCGAGCCGATGATGCGCACGCTGGCGGCGCTGGAATCGCTCAAGGAAGGCGAGGTGTTGTCGGCGCTGCTTTGTCGCGAACCGATGTTCCTGCTTCCGGAGCTCGTCAAACGCGGTCATCGCTGGCGCGGTGGCTTCGACGCCGACGGCACGACCTATCGCCTTGCAGTGCGCATCGGAAGTGAAGCAGGGAGCGGCGCATGAACAGCGGCGAACGAGAGTGCCCGCTCGAACGTGCCAGGCAGGCGCTTCGCACCGTGATCGATCCGGAGCTCGGCTACAACATCGTCGACCTCGGGCTCATCTATGACGTCGGCATCGACGACGCCGGCATGGCGTACGTGCTCATGACCACGACCACGCGCGGCTGTCCGGCGACGAGTTACCTGCAGGAGGGCGCTCGCGAGAGCATCGCGCAGTTGCCCGGCATTGCGGACGTCGATGTGGTCGTAACCCATGACCCGGAATGGTCGCCGCAAATGATGACTCCCGAGGCCAGGCGATACCTCGGCATCGAAGAGGAGAGCATCCGATGACCGACCACGCCTCGACGGAAGGCGAAGTGCGTTCGCACGCCCCGAAGCCGTCGCCTGAAAGCCTCACCGGCATCCTGCTGGCCAGCCTGGAAGCGCTTGCCGTGACCGGGCAGGTCGAGGCGGCTTGCCGCCTGGCCGGGCGCGCATGCGTCGCCTTGCGGCACAGCGACCCGAAAGGCGAGCACCGGTTCAACGCATTGCTGCATCGACTGGCGTCGCGGGTGCCATGGTGAACGCGAATGAACCACGACCGGGAGACCCCATGATGTCCGATATTCCGCACGGCTTGCCCCTGGGCCTCGAAGCCTATGGCCGTTCCATCGATTTCACCGCGGACAATCTGCCGCTGAAGCTGCAGCGGGCGCACACGACCAAGCCCGGAACGTGGGGCCTGATCCATGTGCTCGAGGGCCGCATCCACTTCGAACTGGAGGCCCCTCTGGCGGGCGAGGTCTTCGCCGAAAGGGACGACACGATCGTGATCGAACCGCAGGCTCCCCACCACGTCCGTTTCGTGGAGCCCGGGCGCTTCTACGTCGAATTTTATCGTCGTGCAGGCGCAACCTCTTGAACGCGACAAGCGAAGCATCCGCGTCGCCCATTTTTTGTTGGATGCGTGTGGCGTAACCCGAGAATCGCCTCATGACTCACGTCGTCACCGACAACTGCATCAAGTGCAAATACACCGACTGCGTCGAGGTTTGTCCGGTCGACTGTTTTCACGAAGGCCCAAACTTCCTGGTGATCGACCCGGTTGAATGCATCGACTGCACGCTCTGCGTCGACGAATGCCCGGCCTATGCCATTTTCGCCGAGGACGATGTGCCCGCAGGACAGGAGCATTTTCTGCAAATCAATGCCGAACTGGCGCCGAAGTGGCCGGTGATCGACGGAAGGATCGACGCCCTGCCGGATGCCGCGCAGTGGAACGGCGTGGCCGACAAGCTGCCGCATCTGGAGCGTTGACATGGATAGCGATCAGCGATGGCAAATCCCATCCGACCCGGTCACCGGGCTGCGCGTGAGCGCGTCCGAGACTGTGCGCGAAGTAGGCTGGGACGAGCTGCCGCTGACCTGCCCGCCACACGACAGCAGTCTCTGGAACGGCCATCCGCGCGTTTACCTGCCGATCCACCAGAGCGGCCGCATGCGTTGCCCGTATTGCGGCACGCTTTACGTCCTGCGCGAGGTGCAACCGGATGCCGCTGCGCCGTGCCTTGCCAATGTGGAGATCGAGCAGTGCCATGCCATGGCGGTCGAGCGCCGGGTTCGCGAGCTCGCGCAGAAATGATCGCGCCTTTCAATCGTCATCCCGCAAGGTCATCGCCCATGGTTCCGCCTGTTCGTTCCAGTACGCCACGTGACGGCAGCAAGTACGTCACCCCGGAAGGTGTCCGCGCGGTCAAGGGAGGGCTGCGCCCGCATGCCGACAGCGCGGTCCCCGATGCCGATCGCAAGCCGCCGTGGCTGCGCGTGCGCCTGTCTGCAGGCGAGTGCTATGAAGCCGTGCACGACATCGTTCGCGGTCACGGTCTGCACACGGTCTGTGCGGAATCCAAGTGTCCCAACATCGCCGAATGCTGGGGCCGCGGCACCGCCACCTTGATGCTGATGGGCGAGGTCTGCACCCGCGCCTGCCGGTTCTGCTCCGTGAGCACCGGCAATCCGCACGGCTGGCTGGATCCGCTGGAGCCGTCACACGTGGCCGAGGCCGTGGCGCTGATGGGGCTGAAGTACGTAGTGTTGACGTCAGTCGATCGCGATGATCTGGACGATGGCGGTGCGGCGCATTACGCGGCCTGCATCCGCGCCATCCATGCGCGCACGCCGCCGGCCGCGGTGGAGGCGCTGACGCCCGATTTTGCCGGCAACCTCGCCGCCGTCGCCACGGTGCTGAACGCCGGGCTGGTCACCTATGCGCAGAATCTCGAAACCGTCGAGCGCCTGACCCGACAGGTACGCGATCCGCGCGCCGGTTATGCGCAGACCTTGCGCGTGCTCGGGTTCGCCAAGCAGCACGCGCCCGATACGCTGACCAAGTCCAGCCTGATGCTGGGCCTGGGCGAGACCGATGCCGAAATCGGGCAGACCCTTGACGACTTGCGCGCGGCGCGGGTCGATATCGTCACGCTCGGCCAGTACCTGCGTCCGTCGCCGAACCATTTGCCGGTAGCGCGCTTCGTGACGCCCGAGCAATTCCACCACTATCGCGATCTGGCGCTGGCGAAAGGCTTCGTCGAGGCAGTTGCCGGGCCGCTGGTTCGTTCGAGCTATCGCGCCGAGCGCGTGCTGGAGCGCAACAACGTGGGGCTTTGAACCCAGGGGGCCATCCGGCTTCCGACGCCGGCACGCGCGGCACGCGTGCCATGCAGGAGATCCATCATGTCGCTGATCGATGACCTGGGCCAACAACTGCGGCCACCGCGTGAGCCCGCAGACATGTCGGGCGTATCCGCCGCTGCGCCGGCCATCCCGCCGGGTGATGGGGATGCCGCTCGCGATGCACGTGATCGCCTGCTCGACGCCGCTCTGGCGGCGAGTTTCCCGGCCAGCGATCCCTTGCCCTGGACGCTCGGACGGCGCGCCACGGCGCCTCCCGAACGTTGATTTCCCGACCTGAGGAGAATGTCATGGAACATCCGGTCTACCCCCCGTTCACCCCGGAGCTCGCGCGCAAGCGCCGCGAACTGGCGCCGGCCACGCTGGATGCTTTCAAGGCCTTCAGCGTCCAGGTCTTTGCCGCCGGCGCTCTGCCGGCCAAGACCAAGCAGTTGATTGCCGTGGCGGTGGCGCATGTCACGCAATGCCCCTACTGCATCCGTGGCCACACCGAGGCCGCGCTCAAGCACGGCGCCAGCGAGCAGGAGATCATGGAGGCGATCTGGGTTGCTGCCGAGATGCGCGCGGGTGGCGCCTACGCGCATGCGACACTGGCACTCGACACCATGCACCAGGCCCACCCGGCGGCACGCTGAGGTCCGGAGGAATGCACCCATGAACACGCGTTATGCCGGCGTCTGCGTCAGTATCCTCGACGCGATCGGCGATACCCCGCTGCTTGAGATCGAGGGCATCTACGCCAAGCTGGAGTTTCTCAACCCCTCCGGTTCGATCAAGGCGCGCATCGCCCACTACATGATCGAACGCGCCGAGCGCGAGGGTTTGCTCAAGCCCGGCGACACCCTCGTCGAGGCAACCAGCGGCAACACCGGCAATGCCCTGGCGATGGTCGCCGCGGTCAAGGGCTACCGCATGCTGGTGGTCATGCCGGAAGGCCTGTCCAGTGAACGCGTGGCGATTTCGCGCGCCTACGGTGCCGAGGTGCTGTTCTGCGGGCGATTCCACGTCAACGATGCGCTGGCCAAGGCGCACGAACTGGGCCGACAGCCGGGCTATTTCTGTCCGCGCCAGTTCGAGTCGGAATGGAATGTCGAAGAAAACCGCCTGGTGCTCGGCCCCGAGATCCTGGCGCAACTGCCGGCCGGCCGCCTGCCCGACGCGCTGGTGGCCGGTGTCGGCACCGGCGGCACCTTGATCGGGGTGGGCCAGGCGTTGCGCGCCGTCAATCCCGCGGTGCGCCTGTTCGCGATGGAGCCTTCCGAATCGTGCACCCTGCTGTGCGGCGAAATTTCCCTGCATCAGATCGAAGGCATCTCGGACGGATTTGTCCCGGGCATCTTCCAGCGTCACGCCGGTATGGTGGATGAGGTGCTCAGCGTCTCCAGCAGCGAAGCGATCGAGTCGATGCGCCATCTCGCGCGACACCATGGCCTGTTCTGCGGCCCAAGTTCGGGTGCGCATCTGCTGGCCGCGCGCCGCGTACGCGAGCGCCATCCGCAGTTGCGCACCGTGGTCACGCTGTTCTGCGACGAGGGGGAAAAATACCTGCAGGAGCACTTCATGCGCGGCGACAGCGTGACCGTCAATGCCGGGCACTTTGCTTGAGGCCGGTTGGGCGGACATGGGTCGTCCAGGCCGATGCACGCGGTGTCGAAACCGCCAGGGTTGCCGCGTCGGTGCACCCGCCGCCGCTGGCGCATCATCCGCCGACGCGCCAAATAGAATGCGATGTTTTCGAACGACCCCGCAGCGGGCAGCCAACCACAGGAAGAAACCAGCATGAAAATGGAGGCGCAAGTCCTCAAGGCACATGCTTTCCGCGGCATGCATGACCGCTCGGCAGTTTTGCTGCTGCCCAACGCATGGGATGCAGGCAGTGCCCGCCTGTTGGCGCGGCACGGCTTCACCGCCATCGCCACCACCAGCGGCGGCCTGGCCTGGTCGCTTGGTTATGCCGATGGCGAGCAGGCCCCGCTGGCCGAGGTGCTGGCGGCGATCGCGCGGATCACCCGCGTAGTCGAGCTGCCGGTGACGGTGGATATGGAGAGCGGTTACGGCGACACCCTCGCGGCCGTCGGCGCCAGCGTGCGTGCCGTCATTGCAGCGGGTGCCGTGGGTATCAATCTGGAAGACGGGTTGCCCGGGCACCGTGGCCTTCGACCCTGCACCGAAGCCGCCGCACGGATCGAGGCCGCACGCAGGGCAGCCATTGCGGCCGGTGTGCCGATCGTGATCAACGCCCGGGTGGATACCTGCATGCAGCAGTCTGGCGACTGCGGTGCATCGTGTTTCGACGAAACGGTGCAGCGCGCGCAGGCCTATCTGGCGGCAGGCGCGGACTGCATTTATCCCATCGCGCTGCGTGATGGCCCGATGTTGCAGGCATTGGTGAATGCGATCGACGCGCCGGTCAACGTCACCGCCGGTCCGGGAGTTCCCGAACTGGCGGAACTGGCCCGGCTCGGGATCGCCCGGGCGAGCACTGCCACCCGTCTCGCAACCATGGCACTGGCAGCGGTTGATCGTGCAGCCACCGAATTGCTTTCCAGCGGTCGCTTCGACTGCCTGGCGTCCAGTTTCAGTTACCCGGATGCACAACGACTCTTTGACAGCGAGTGAATGCCTGTCGCATTTCCGTCCAATGGAGGTAACGATGAATACCCGTATCGATTACAGGAAGGCCGCACCCGACGCCTTCAAGGCGATGCTCGATCTGGAAGCCGGGGTGCGCCGCTCGGGCCTGGAACACGAGCTGCTCGAACTGGTGAAGATGCGCGCTTCGCAGATCAACGGCTGTGCCTACTGTCTGGACATGCACAGCAAGGATGCGCGCGCCGCCGGTGAGACGGAGCAGCGCTTGTACCTGCTGCCGGCATGGCGCGAAACAGCCTTTTATTCACCGCGCGAGCGAGCAGCGCTGGCGTGGACCGAAGCCGTGACGCAGGTGTCCATGAACGAACTGTCCGACACGCTGTACGCCGACCTGCAGGCACATTTCGATGAGAAGGAAATCGTGGAACTGACCCTGGCCATCATTGCCATCAACGGCTGGAATCGCCTGGCGATTGCATTTCGCCCGGACGTGGGCAGCCATGTGGCACAGCCGAACGGGTGAGCTCGAAGCGATCATGATGCAGCACGTCGCGGGAGTGTGCAGGCACGCCAATCCTCACCATTGTCGTGCCGTATTCGAGCCGTGGTTCAAGCCGAAGAATTTCGTCACTATTGCTGAACCGGATCATCGACCCGAAAAACGATCACCGAGGTCTTGGCCGCGAATCGTTCTGCGTGCCCGGTTCCCGCCGGAATCCGGCACCATTCGCCGGCGCATATCTTCCGCTCAGTGCCCATCCAAGGGAGCGCGCAGCGCCCCCGCCAGCCGCCTTGAGCGGCTCACATTTCTAAAGCCCCCGGCTTTGCCGGGGATACTTAATCAGGTCCGTCGATGCCAGGGTTTCAGCCGGCCTGGTGGTCAAAAGCGTGCAGTTTTGGGGTATTGCCGGGGGCGCGCCAACAACCGGATCGGCCGGCGCGTTGCGCGACGATGGCGGTTCCGGCCCCGCAGTACAATGCCGGCATGGATATCTTCAAGGTTTTCACGCTTGAGGCGGCGCATCGTCTGCCGAATGTGCCGGCGGGGCACAAATGCGCCCGTCTGCATGGGCATTCCTTCCGGGTGGAAATCCACCTCGGTGGCGAGCCGGGAACGGACACCGGCTGGGTGATGGATTTTTCCGACGTCAAGGCGGCCTTTCAGCCGCTCTACGATCAGCTGGATCACCACTACCTCAATGACATCGAGGGCCTGGACAACCCGACCAGCGAACGGCTGTCGATCTGGATCTGGGACCGTCTGAAGCCGGTGCTTCCGCTGCTGTCGGAGGTTGTCGTGCACGAGACCTGTACTTCGGGATGCCGTTATCGCGGACCGCAGGGTTCGCTGCCTGCGCCGACCTTGCCCTGATCCGGCGCACGCACGCGGCACCGGCCGCGGGCCGATGAATCCTTTGCGTCGACTCCGCCCTCATGTTAAATGAGGGGTACTCGCCAGAGACGGCAATCAGCCATGAACACACTGTCATGAAGCGTACCGCCGGATCACACGAGTCGACCGACGCGGCGAACGCGCAGCGATCCGGCCAGGCCCCGGAGCAACCCCGGGACGGCTGCACGAACCGCGTGTTGCGCTGGATCGGCAGGTGGCTGGCGGCTTATCTCAATCACCCGGCGCGTGGCGCCTACCTGCATCCGCCGACCGACCTCGCCGCGTTCCAGCGGCTGCTCAAGCCGGGCGATGTGGTGCTGGTGGAAGGCAACCGGCGGATCAGCACGGCCATCAAGTACCTGACGCAATCGACCTGGTCGCATGCGGCGATCTACATCGGCTGCCGGCATCTGGTGCCGGACAAGGGCGAACAGCCTGCTTTCGTCGAAGCCGATACCCAGGACGGTGTCCGCGTGGTGGGAATGGATGCCTTCGAGGGGTTTCACCTGCGCGTATGTCGCCCGATCGGGCTGAGCGAGGCCGACACGGCGAAAGTGGTCGATTACGTCTGTACACGCATCGGCGATCGCTACGATCTGAAGAATGTCTTCGACCTGGCGCGCTACCTGCTGCCGACGCCGCCGGTGCCGTCGCCGATACGGCGTCGCATGCTGGCGCTGGGCAGTGGCGACCCGACGCGCGCGATCTGTTCGTCGCTGATCGCCGGGGCGTTCCAGTCGGTGCATTTCCCGATCCTGCCGGAGATCACCATCGTCCCCGATGCTTCGGACGAATGCCGGCATTGCATCCGTGAACAACTGCACATCCGCCACCACAGCCTGTTCGTGCCGCGCGACTTCGACGTTTCTCCCTATTTCGCGATCATCAAGCCGAATACGCTCAACGGTTTCGACTACCACAAGCTGGACTGGACGCCGGAACCGATCGAATCCATCGGCGGTGCGTAGGAGTGCGCCTCGCGTGCGATGGCTCTTGGCAGGAGCGGCTTCAGCCGCGATGCTCTTTCCGGGCAAGCCAGGCGCATCGTGGCTGAAACCGCCTCTATTCGAAGGCCGCTCCCCCGGAAGCCGCTCAACAGTGCCGCCGCATGTCCCGGCGCGACCTCACCGCGGACGCCACACTTCGATGCGCTGATCGGCCGGGTCGGTGGCGTAGACATCGCCGTTCGCGGCCACGGCTACCGCACCCACACCGTAGCCTGCTGCCTGCGGCGGCCGGCTGAAGGCGGTCAGGAAGCGGCCGTCCGCGGTGAACTTCTGAATCCGGTTGTTTTCCTGGTCGGCCACGAACACGTCGCCGTGCGGCCCGATGGCCACGCAGGTCGGCGTCCGGAACCAGCCACGCAGCCCACCCAGAAAGTTGATCGACGCCGGCAGGTGCAGGCCGAACGGGCCGCCCCACATCCGCAGGAAGCGGCCCTGCGCGTCGAATTCCTGGATGCGGTCGTTGTAGCCGTCGGCGACGTAGAAGTCACCGCTGCGCGCATTGACTGCGACGTCCATCGGATAGTTGAAACTGCCGCCGGCCACATAGCCCTTGTGCCCGGTGGCGCCGATCTGGCGGATGAAGCGCCCCTGGGCCGACAGCATCTGCACGCGCTGGTTGTAGAAATCGGCGACGACGACGGTGCCGTCGGCTTCGGCGCTGGCGCCGCCGGGGGCGCGGAACCGTCCCGGCGCAGCTCCCTGCTGGCCGCCCAGGGTGCGCAGCAGGCGTCCGTCGAGCGTGAACACCTGCACCGCGTCGTTCCAGTAGTCGCCGACATAGAGCTGGCCGCCGGTGATGTTCAGGTTCATGGGTCGTGCCTGCGGCAGCAGTCCCTGTGGACCGACCGCGATGGCGCTCAGAAAGTGTCCCTGCAGGTCAAAGATCTGGATCCGGTGGTTCAGCGAATCGGCCACGTAGACACGATGATCGGCTACCGCGATGCCGTTGGGGCCGTCGAATTGTCCTGCTGCCGAGCCGGGGCCGCCCCAGCCGGCAACCATCTGGTATGGCGGCTGTGTTGCGGCGGGCACAAAGCCGAACCCGATGACCAGCGCGGCGATGGCGAGCAGTCCGACCAGGCCGGCGCCGAAGATCGCGACCCACCTGACGATGCGACGCATCTCAGCTCCCTGCCGCCGGCTGGGACACGATGGCCTTCAGCCTGAAGCCGGCCTGCTGCACGGTTTTGTCGATCCGGGCCTGATCGAAACGCGTGCCGGGCTTGACGTGGACCACGACCACTCCGCTGGCGAGGTTGACGTCGGTGGACGTGACGCCCGGCATATGGCTGAACTGCTTCTCGATGCCATAGGCACAGAACGGGCATGCCAGGCCGTCCACGCGCACGACGTAGGCATCGGCGGGCCATGCCTGCTGCGCGGTCGGAGCCGATGTCGCCGCCTGAGCCGGGGAAACCGCCACAAAGGCCATGGCGAGTCCTGGCAGAACCGTGGCGAAAGCGATGCCGAGCATGGTCAAAATGCGGTTACCCACCTTGCTGCTCATTGAAATTCTCCTGGAACAAATGCCTGTCGAACGAGGCATGGAGGAGCATGGCTCCTGGAGTCCACTCCATGTCAAGCCCGTTGCCAGACCTCTTGACATGGAGTTGACTCCAAGTACTACCGTGGCTCCTCGAAGTATCGGCGAATGGGCAGCCATCGCCGACAGCAACTTCCGATTCGGACATGACTGATGACTGATGGAGACACCCCATGCGATCGATCGCCGTACCACGCCACCGCGTGATACGAAGATCGGCCGGGCCGATCGCCTGCCTGCTGCCCGCCCTGGCCGCGGCGAGCTCGATCACCTTCAATACCGCGTTACCGGTGGCCCAGGGGCAGTGGCTGCTGCGCGAGCAGTACATCCAGCGCTATCGCCACGATGATGTGGCGGGCTCGGGAAGCAACGTGCACATCGGAGTCCTGGGCAACGTGCTGGCCTATGGCGCCACCAGCAAGCTGACGCTGTTTGCCGTCGCTCCCTGGTATCTGGACAAAACACTGGACGCGACCGCGCCGATGGGGCGGGTGCAACGCACCGGCTCGGGCATCGGCGACACCGGGCTGTTCGCGCGCTATACGGTCTTCGAGGACGACGGCGCGGGAACGTCCTTGCGCGTGGCGCCGATCGTCGGCGTGGTGGCACCGACCGGGAACAGCCATACCGCCGATCGCTTCGGCCGACTGCCGCGCCCGTTCCGGAACGGCACCGGGGCCTGGGGTGGCCTGGCCGGAGTCGTCACGACCTACCAGACGCTGGCATGGGAGTTCGATGCCGACGCCACGTACCAGGCCACCGGTACCCACGATGGTTACCGGGCCGGTGCCGTGAGTCAGGCCGATGGCTCGATCCAGTACCGGCTGTGGCCGCGTCGACTGGGAGCCGGGGTCCCCGGGTTCCTCTATGGCGTGCTGGAAACCAACCTCGTCCGCACCGGTCACGACCGCCTGAACGGCCTGGATGCTCCCGATAGCGGAGGCACCCAGTGGTTCGTCAGTCCGGGACTGCAATTTGTCACCATGAACTACGTGCTGGAAGCATCTGTGCAGCTCCCGGTCATGCAGGACATGAACGGCCATGCGTTGCGCGATCGTTACATCTTTCACATCGGCTTCAGGACTCACTTCCTGTGAGCACGCACGGCGATCTGTCCCGGCGGCAACCCGGCGAGCCTTTGCGCATGACGGCCCTCGCCCTTGCCACCTGGCATAAACTCCCGACCATGCCGGAATCCCCGTCCATGCACATCGTGGTTTATCAGTCGGTGTATTGCCCGGCGTGCCGGCGCACCGCCGCCGAGTTGATCGATCTGTGTCGCCAGTTCGACGCCGATGCCGAAGTGAGGGATGTCATGGAGCATCTGGAGCAGGCCGCCCGCCTGGGCATCGTCCGGCTACCGGCGGTCGTCATCGATGGCCGCCTGTTCGGGCAGGGCAACGCGGCGCTGGGCAAGTTGCGGCGCAAGGAGCGCGCATGAGCACCTGGAGCATCGGTGATCTGGCCATGCGCACCGGGATGTCGACCGATACGCTGCGTTATTACGAGAAGATCGGCCTGCTGCCGCGGGCGCTGCGCGACAGCGGCGGACGGCGCCGCTACGGCGATGCCGATCTGGCGCGGCTGCTGTTCATCCAGCGCGCGCAGACGATGAATTTTTCGCTGGCCGAGATCGGCAACCTGCTGCATTTGCGCGAACGCCCGCAGCAGGCGCGCGCCGATGTGCGCCGCGTGGCCGGCGAAAAACTGGCCCAGGTGGAAACCCGGCTGAAGTCGTTGCGCCTGCTGCGCAACGAGCTGCGCCTGCTGGTGAACCTGTGCGCCGACAGTTCGCAGGGTTGCCCGATCCTGCAGTCGCTGGACGGTGCCGGTGTGCCCGATGCCTCGTCCGGGGCATCCCTTCACCCGGCGAATGCGGACCGTGCAACCTCCCGATGAAAGCCGGACTGCGGCTGCGCACGAGGCGCGCAGCACGCAAGTGCAAGAGGCAGGGTCAGAGCCGGCCGTCGGCGCGAAGCCGGTCGATTTCCTCGTCGGTGAACAGGCGCGAGCGGGTGAGGAAGCGGACGCCCTGGCCATTCTCCAGCGAGAACATGCCGCCGTGGCCCTTGACCACGTCGATGATCAGTTGCGTGTGTTTCCAGTATTCGTACTGCGAGGGACTCATGTAGAACGGCGCGCCGGCGATCTCGCCGAGCCGGACGTCGCAGTCGCCGACGATGAAGTCGTCTTGCGGATAGCACATCGGCGACGAACCGTCGCAGCAGCCGCCGGACTGGTGGAACAGGACCGGTCCGTGCTGTTCCCGCAACCGCTCGATGAGTGCCTCGGCGGCGGTAGTGGCGGTGACCTTGGCGATGGCTGCGGGTGCGGGCATGGCGGTCTCCCTGGGCGGATGGCGCGCTGGCTGTCGATGTCGTCGACCGTGACCGAACCGGCGCCGCTCAAGGCCAGGCCCTCGCGCCAGCGCAGGTCGCCGCCGTGCTCCATCGCCACTGCGATAGCCCGGCTCGTTGCAGCTTGGGGTTCGGGTATCCGGATTGGCTGTGTTTGAAGGCCCACAGCCGCCCGGATTTCGGTAGCTCGATCTTCGCGTGCGGGGTTTCCCCGGTGAAGCGGCTATGGAATGGTGGGCATCCATGCCCGTTCTTCATCCGTGACGATGGACAGGCAGCGGACGGCCAGACGGCCATGCGCCATCGATCGACTCAGAAAAAGCCGAGTTTCTTCGGCGAGTAGCTGACCAGCAGGTTCTTGGTCTGCTGGTAGTGGTCGAGCATCATCTTGTGGTTCTCGCGGCCGATGCCCGACTGTTTGTAACCGCCGAATGCCGCATGCGCCGGGTAGGCGTGGTAGCAGTTGGTCCACACGCGGCCGGCCTGGATGCTGCGGCCGAAACGGTAGGCGCGGGTGCCGTCACGCGTCCACACGCCGGCACCCAGCCCGTACAGCGTGTCGTTGGCGATGGCCAGCGCCTCCGCCTCGGTCTTGAAGGTCGTCACGGAGACCACCGGGCCGAAGATCTCTTCCTGGAATACGCGCATCTTGTTGTGACCGAACAGTACCGTCGGCTTCACGTAGTAGCCTTCCTTCAGTTCGCCACCCAGAGTGTTGCGTTCACCGCCGATCAGCACCTTGGCACCTTCCTGCCGACCGATGTCGAAGTACGACAGGATCTTCTCCATTTGTTCGCCGGAGGCCTGCGCGCCGAGCATGGTGTTTGGATCGAGCGGGTTGCCCTGGACGATCGCGGCCACGCGCTTGAGCGCACGTTCCATGAACTTGTCGTAGATCGACTCCTGGATCAGTGCGCGGCTCGGGCAGGTGCACACCTCGCCCTGGTTGAAGGCGAACAGCACGAAGCCCTCGATCGCCTTGTCGAAGAAATCATCGTCGGCGTCGGCGACGTCGGCGAAGAAGATGTTCGGCGATTTGCCGCCCAGCTCCAGCGTCGCCGGGATCAGGTTCTGGCTGGCGTACTGGCTGATCAGCCGGCCGGTGGTGGTCTCGCCGGTGAAGGCGATCTTGGCGATGCGGGGGCTCGATGCCAGCGGCTTGCCTGCTTCCAGGCCGAAGCCGTTGACGATGTTGAGCACGCCCGGCGGCAGCAGGTCGCCGACCAGCTCGGCCCACACCAGGATGCTCACCGGGGTCTGCTCGGCCGGCTTGAGCACGATGCAGTTGCCGGCGGCCAGTGCCGGTGCCAGCTTCCAGCAGGCCATCAGCAGCGGGAAGTTCCACGGGATGATCTGCCCGACCACGCCCAGCGGTTCGTGGAACTGGTAGGCCACGGTGTCATGGTCGATCTCGCCGATCGAGCCTTCCTGCGCGCGGATGCAGCCGGCGAAATAGCGGAAGTGGTCGATCGCCAGCGGCACGTCGGCGTTGGTGGTTTCGCGGATCGGCTTGCCGTTGTCCCAGGTCTCGGCGTGGGCGAGCAGGTCGAGGTTCTGCTCCATGCGGTCGGCGATACGGTTGAGGATCAGCGCGCGCTCGGCCGCCGAGGTCTTGCCCCACGCATCCCTGGCGGCGTGCGCGGCATCCAGCGCCGCTTCGATGTCGTCCTTGTCCGAGCGCGGAATCTCGCAGAACGGACGGCCGGTGATCGGCGTCACGTTGTCGAAGTACTTGCCATTGGCCGGCGCCGTCCATTTGCCGCCGATGAAGTTGCCGTAGCGCTGTTTGAAGGGAACCTGCACGGCGAGATGTTGCTGTTCGAGCTTGGTCATGAGCGTGTGCTGCGCATCGGTGAGGGGGGATGACAGGAGCAGGAACAGCAGGAGCCATGCCAGCAGCGAGCGCAGCCGCGTCGTTGCTGCGATGTGTCATACGGTGCAATGCCGCAGCGGCAAGCGAAATATTTTCGATTGCCGCAGTGCAGCATGCTGGTCGATGGCACGAGGATTGCGTTTTGCCGCACCATGTGTTTTGTAGTGAAACAGTCACTGCAACGGGTGTCGCAGATTGCGACACTTCGGAGGCGTCGCATGAAACGTTCCGCGTTCACCGACCCGGTCACCACCGCGCGTCGGCGCTTCTTCGGCAGCGGCGCGGAACCGCGCGGGCTGGTTTCCGATACCATCCTGGCATCCTGGCGCCGCTGTCTGCAGCAGGGGATGGCGGCTGACGCTCGACCCACGACGGTGCCGATCGAACGCCATGCCATGGACGAGCTGCAGGAACGCCACGAGTTGCTGCGCCGGCTGTGCCGACCCGAACTGGAGATGCTGTACGCCAGCGCCAGCCAGGCCGGCAGCATCGTGGTGCTGACCGCGCCGGACGGCTTCATTCTCGACGCACTGGGCAATGCCGATTTCCTCGACAAGGCGGCACGGGTGTCGCTGCAGCCGGGCGTGCCGTGGTCGGAGTCGTCGACCGGCACCAACGCGATCGGCACCGCGCTGGTGGAGCGCCGCGCCGTCGAGGTATGCGGCGGCGAACACTACTATGCGCTGCATCGCGTGCTCAGCTGCTCGGCCTCGCCGATCTTCGATCCGCAGGGACAGGTGGCCGGCGTACTCGATCTTTCCGGCGAGGCGTCCGTGCATCACCAGCACGCGCTGGGCATGGTGCAGCTGGTGGTCGAACAGATCGAGCGCCGCATGTTCGAACACAATTTCGCCAGTGCCGACATCGTGCGCATCCAGCCCGATCCGGCGCTGTTGGGCACCGCCCGCGAGGGCTTGCTGGTGTTCGAGGGGCACCGCCTGGTGGCGGCGAATCGGCATGCGCTGCGGCTGCTCGGCATCGACTGGGGGGCTCTGGGCAGGTGCCGCTACGATGAGCTGTTCGCCTCGACGCTGCCGCAACCGGGGAGCATCGGCGGCATGCGCTGCCAGAACGGCGAGATGGTGCATGCCCGGCGCGATGCGCCACGGCGGGTCAGCATCTCCACAAAGCCGCCGGCCAACACCCGGATCAAGCCGGTGCGCTCGCCCGCCGCGTTTTTCTCCGATGCGCTGGAGGCGTCGATCAATCGCAGCGTGCGTCTGATCGACGCGGATATTCCGTTGTTGCTGCAGGGCGAGACCGGAACCGGCAAGGAGGTCGTGGCACGGGAGCTGCACAGGCGCAGTTCCCGTGCCGCGTCGCCCTTCGTCGCAGTGAACTGTGCCGCCTTGCCCGAGAGTTTGATCGAATCGGAATTGTTCGGCTACATGCCGGGAGCGTTCACCGGCGCCCGGCGCGAGGGCACGCCGGGCCTGCTGCGCGAAGCCAATGGCGGAACGCTGTTCCTGGACGAGCTGGGCGACATGCCGCTGGCCATGCAGAGTCGGCTGTTGCGGGTGCTGCAGGAACGCGAGGTCACGCCATTGGGCGGCAGTCGCGCGTACGCGCTCGATATCGCCGTGATCGCCGCCACCCATCGCGAACTGGCCGACCTGGTGGCTCGCGGTGAATTCCGCGCCGATCTCTATTATCGGATTGCGCAAGCGAAACTGCGGTTGCCGGCGTTCCGCGAACATGCCGACCCCGCCGAGGTGATCCGCCAGCTCTGGCTCGCATTGGGCGGCGCGCAGATACCCATGCAACTGGGGCACGAGCTCGTCGACCATCTGACCGCGTTGCCCTGGCCCGGCAATCTGCGCCAGCTGGTCGGCCTGCTGCGCAGCCTGATGGCACTGGGCGAGGTGGGGGCGACGCTGTCCATGAAAGACCTGCCGTCCGACCTCGGGAGCGAACGGCTCCCGCTGCGATCAGCCGCCTGCGCCGCTTTCCCGGGAAAGCTGCATTCGCTCAAGCAACAGGCGATCGACGAAGCCATCGCGGCGTGCGGCGGCAATGTCGCGGCGGCCGCCCGCCGGTTGGGGGTGAGCCGCAGCACCCTCTATCGCCGAAGCGACCGGAATCGTTCAGATTGATGCCATCCCGGGCGATCGTCCACGTATCCGGCATTGTGCATGTGTCAAGCCTCATATGATGCGTCGCCGTAGTCATGAAAATGTCGCAAACAGGCGTTCCGGCGAGATATTTGGCAAATGGTCTTGCCTTTAACGAAAAAATATATTGCATTGCACCAAATTCGTTGGTAGAGTCGATCCCACTCACCGAACCCCAACGAGGGCAACATCATGACGCAGCAGATCAACACCCAGCTTTTCGCTTTCACCAAGCAGCTGACCGACAATGCCTTCAAGGCACATTCGATGACCTTGAAGGGTCTGGAATCGGTCGCCGAGCTGCAGCTCAAGGCACTCGAGCAGCAGGCCAAGGTTTCCGCCGAATTCATCGCCGAAGCGATGGAAGCACGCGATGTGAACGGCCTGCGCAGCCTGTGGGAAAAGGGCACCACCCTGAACCGTGACAACGCCGAGCGTACCGTGGCTGTCTCGCAAGAGATCATTTCGATCGCGCAGAAGACCGCCGAGTCGCTGAGCGCGCTGGTGCAGGAACAGCAGCAGGCCGCCAACGAAGCCGTGGCCGCCCCGGCTGCCGTCGCCAAGAAAGCCGCTGCCAAGTAATTCGGCGCCAGCGGCCGGAGCATTATCGCGGTCACCCTCCCCGGGCCGCGAATACCGAGGGCCGGACCTGAGTGTCCGGCCCTCGATTCATGTGCTGTCGCAAGAATTTGCCGGGCACGGAAGCCGTTGCGGGCAAGGCTGTGCGGGTGGATCCGGTCAGGTACGGACAAGATGTCGCAGGCAGCGCGGCTTGTTCGTGCCGCGAGCGCACTGATATACTTTTACGGATTGGATCGTGGCCCGTAGCTGTATCGGTGCCGCCTGGTGGAAACCGCGCGGAGACGTTACGTGCTCAACAGTCTTGACTCTGGTCGACGTCTCGCCTTGCGCACCATGCTGCTGCAGATCGCGGTGGCTATCCTGGTGGGTCTCGTTTTTCTGATGCTGGGGCGTCGGGAAGCGGTGGCTGCCGCCGCAGGCGCGATGCTGGTGGCGCTGGGTACGGCGCTGCTGTCGGCGCGGTTTTTCAGCCGGCTGGACGGGGCGGGAATGGCGTTGAGCCGGTTGCTGTCGGGCATGCTCCTGAAGTGGATCGTGATCGTAGGGGGATTGGTCATGATCCTGTTCCACTACAAATTGCCGCCGCTGGCCGCCATCACGGGGTTGGTGGCTGCCTACGCGGTTTATCTGCTGGCGTTCGGATTCAAGGGTTGAGACATGGCAAGCGAGCAGGGCGGTCTGACCGAATACATTCAGCACCATCTGACCCACCTCACGCCGCATGCGGGCAAGGGTGGTTTCTGGGCGGTGCACCTTGATTCGATCACGGTATCGCTGGTGCTGGGCGTTCTGTTCAGCCTGTGGTTCTGGCTGAAGGCGCGCAAGGCCACGGCGGGTGTGCCCGGGCGCGGCCAGGCCTTTGTCGAGATCGTGCTGGAGTTCGTCGACGGCCAGGTCAAGGACGTGTTCCACGGCGATCGTCGCGTGCTGGGACCGCTGGCGCTGACCGTGTTCCTCTGGGTGTTCCTGATGAACGCGATGGATCTGCTGCCGGTCGACCTGCTGCCGTGGATCACCGGCAAGTTCGGCATCGGCCATTTTCGCGCGGTGCCCACGGCCGACGTCAACATGACGTTTGCGATGTCGCTGACGGTGTTCGTGCTGATCATCTTCTACAGCTTCAAGGCCAAGGGCGCCGGCGGCTACATGCACGAACTGTTCACCGCGCCGTTCGGCAAGCACCCGGCGCTGTGGATCCCGAACTTTGCGCTGAATCTGGTCGAACTGGCCTCCAAGCCGGTCAGCCTGGCGATGCGACTGTTCGGCAACATGTACGCCGGCGAACTGGTGTTCATGCTGATCGCCGGCCTGTTCAGCGCCGGTGCCGGCGTGGCCGGCTGGGCGCTGTATGGCGCGGGCATCATCGGCTACACGGTGTGGGGCCTGTTCCATATCCTGATCATCTCGATCCAGGCTTTCATCTTCATGGTGCTGACGATCGTGTATATCTCGATGGCGCACGATCATCACTGATACCCGTTTCGCAGCACCTGTTTCAACCCGTTCAACTATCCAGTTTCAATTTCTCAGGAGACCGTCGTGGAACTCATCGCTCACATTGCTCAAGTGCAGTCCTTCACCGCCATCGCGCTGGGTCTGATCATCGGCCTCGGCGCCCTCGGTGCCTGTATCGGCATCGGTGTCATGGGTTCGAAGTTCCTCGAAGCCGCTGCGCGTCAGCCTGAGCTGGTGCCGCTGCTGCAGGGCCGCATGTTCCTGCTCGCCGGCCTGATCGACGCGGCGTTCCTGATCGGCGTGGCGCTCGCGATGTATTTCGCCGTGGCCAACCCGCTGCTGTCGAAGCTGGCCGCAGGTTGAGTTCGCCGGCTGCGCCTCACGCAGCTGTCTGTCCGGCACGGGCATCGTGATGCCTGTGTCCGTTTCACCCCGTATCTACAGGTAACGCAGCGATGGATTTCAACGCGACCTTGATTGGCGAAATGCTCTCGTTCGCCATCCTGATCTGGTTTTGCGTCCACTTCATCTGGCCGCACATCAACAAGGCCATCGAAGAGCGGCAGATCAAGATCGCCGAAGGTCTGAATGCCGCCGAGCGTGCGCATGCCGAGTTGAAGAGTGCCGACGTCAAGGTGGCCGCCGAGATCAAGCAGGCGCGCCTGCAGGCGACGGAGATCATCGACAAGGCGCAGCAGCAGGCCAACCAGATCATCGACAAGGCCCGTGGCGAGGCGATCGTCGAGATCAACCGCCTCAAGGCCAGCGCGCAGGACGATATCGCCATGATGGCGCAGCGTGCGCGCGAGCAGTTGCGCGAGCAGGTCGGCGCCCTGGCCGTGCAGGGTGCCAGCAGGATCGTGCAGCGGGAGGTCGATGCCTCCACGCACAAGGCCTTGCTCGACCAGCTTGCGGCCGAGATCTAGGAGACTGTGATGGCCCAGGCAATCACTCTCGCCCGTCCTTACGCCCGTGCCGCGTTCGAAGTGGCCCATGCGGCCGGTTCGCTGGGCGCGTGGTCGCAGGCACTGGCGTTTGCCGCGGCGGTGGCTGGCGACGCACGGGTGGCCGACCTGGCGCACGATCCGCGCGTGCTGCCGGTGCAATTGGCCGCCCTGCATCTGCCCGTCGGCATGGCCGGAGACGCGCCGTTTGCGCAGTTCCTCGCCGAGCTCGCCGAACAGCGTCGACTGCCGTTGCTGCCGGAGGTGGCCGAGCTGTACGAGGCGTTCAAGCGCGAGTCCGAGTCGCAGTTGCTGGTCAAGGTGACCAGCGCGATGGCGCTGGATGCGGCGCAGGCCGAACAGCTGAAGGCCTCGTTGAAACGGCGCTTCAAGCGCGAGATCGAGCTGGAAACCAGCGTCGATGCTTCGCTGCTGGCCGGCGTGGTGATCGATACCGGCGAGCAGGTTATCGACGGTTCCGCGCGCGGGCGGCTGGCGCAGCTGGCCAGTGCATTGGTTCATTAGTTTTGCGCGAAGTCCATTCGCGAAGGGCAAGACCGGCCATCCCTGGCCGGACAAATCAGTTTTACGCGAAGTCCATTTCGCGAAGAGCAAAACCGGCCGTCCCTGGCCGGACTCTGGGAAAGAGCTTCGATTCTAAAATTTCGGGATAGGCGACCATGTCCAGCACCACTTTGAATCCGTCCGAGATCAGCGAACTGATCAAGAGCCGCATCGAGCAGTTCAAGCTTGGTGCGCAGGCACGCAACGAGGGTACGCTCATCAGCGTGTCCGACGGCATCGTGCGCATCCACGGCCTGGCCGATGCGATGCAGGGCGAAATGATCGAACTGCCGGGCAACTCGTTTGCGCTGGCCTTGAACCTCGAGCGCGACTCGGTCGGTGCGGTGGTGCTGGGCGAATACCAGCATCTGCGCGAAGGCGACACCGCCAGGACCACCGGGCGCATTCTCGAAGTGCCGGTCGGCCCGGAGCTGCTTGGCCGCGTGGTCGACGCGCTCGGCAACCCGATCGACGACAAGGGTCCGATCACGGCAAAGCTCAGCTCGCCGATCGAGAAGGTCGCCCCCGGCGTGATCTGGCGCAAGTCGGTGGACCAGCCGGTGCAGACCGGCTACAAGTCGGTCGACTCGATGATCCCGATCGGCCGCGGCCAGCGCGAGCTGATCATCGGCGACCGCCAGACGGGCAAGACCGCGCTGGCGATCGACGCGATCATCAACCAGAAAAACTCCGGCATCAAATGCATCTACGTGGCGATCGGCCAGAAGCGCTCGTCGATCGCCAACGTGGTGCGCAAGCTCGAAGAGAACGGCGCGCTGGCCAACACCATCGTGGTGGTCGCCTCGGCCTCCGAGTCGGCGGCGCTGCAGTACATTGCGCCCTATGCCGGCTGCGCGATGGGCGAGTACTTCCGCGATCGCGGCCAGGATGCGCTGATCATCTATGACGACTTGTCCAAGCAGGCCGTGGCGTACCGCCAGATCTCGCTGCTGCTGAAGCGCCCGCCCGGTCGCGAGGCGTATCCGGGCGACGTGTTCTATCTCCACTCGCGTCTGCTCGAGCGCGCCTCGCGCGTGTCCGAGGAGTACGTCGAGAAGTTCACCAACGGCGAGGTGAAGGGCAAGACCGGTTCGCTGACCGCGTTGCCGATCATCGAGACCCAGGCCGGCGACGTGTCCGCGTTCGTGCCGACCAACGTGATCTCGATCACCGACGGCCAGATCTTCCTGGAAACCGACCTGTTCAACGCCGGCATCCGTCCGGCCGTGAACGCCGGCATCTCGGTGTCCCGCGTCGGCGGTGCCGCGCAGACCAAGATCGTCAAGAAGCTGTCCGGCGGCGTGAAGCTGGCGCTGGCGCAGTTCCGCGAACTGGCCGCGTTCGCGCAGTTCGCCTCGGACCTGGACCCGGCCACCCGCGCCCAGCTGGATCGTGGCCAGCGCGTGACCGAGCTGATGAAGCAGAAGCAGTACGCGCCGCTGTCGATCGCCGAGCTGGCGCTGTCGGTGTACGCCGCCGAAAAGGGCTACCTCGACGACCTGCCGGTGAACAAGGTGCTCGCGTTCGAGAAGGGCATGCACGACTTCTTCCACCAGAACCACGGCGAGCTGATGAAGAAGATCGTCGCCACCGGCGACTGGAACAACGACATCGAGGCCACCTTCAAGTCCGGCCTCGATGAGTTCAAGAAGACCGGCAGCTGGTAATCCCCGGAACGGCGCGCCGGTCGTGAACCGGCATTGCACAGACCCGACAGGTTGAGGCAGACGTGGCTAGCGGACGCGAAATCAAAACCAAGATCAAGAGCACGCAGAACATGCGCAAGGTGACGCGCGCGCTCGAAATGGTCTCGGCCTCGAAGATCCGCAAGGCGCAGGATCTGATGAAGGCCTCGCGCCCCTATGCGCGCTCGATGCGCAAGGTGATCGCGCACGTGGCCCAGGCCAGCACGGATTTCAACCATCCGTTCCTGGTCGAGCGCGAGAACGTGGCGCGCGTGGCCTACATCGTGGTGTCCACCGACCGTGGCCTGTGCGGCGGCCTGAACTCCAACATGTTCCGCCGCCTGTTGCCTGCGATCCGCGAGTGGCAGGACAAGGGCGTGCAGGTCGACGTGGTGGCGATCGGCCAGAAGGCGCTTCAGTT
>JAGWNA010000094.1 GCA_028871555.1 Lysobacteraceae bacterium | reverse complement strand
GCTCCAGCGCCATCTTCTTGGGCAGACCGCACTGGTGCAGGCGCAGGGTCGGACCGACCACGATCACCGAACGACCGGAGTAATCCACGCGCTTGCCGAGCAGGTTCTGACGGAACCGGCCCTGCTTGCCCTTGATCATGTCGGCGAGCGACTTCAGCGCGCGCTTGTTGGTGCCGGTGATGGCACGGCCGCGGCGGCCGTTGTCGAGCAGCGCATCGACCGACTCCTGCAGCATGCGCTTCTCGTTGCGCACGATGATGTCCGGCGCATTGAGTTCGAGCAGCCGCTTGAGGCGGTTGTTGCGGTTGATGACGCGGCGGTACAGGTCGTTCAGGTCGGAGGTGGCGAAACGGCCGCCGTCCAGCGGCACCAGCGGACGCAGGTCCGGCGGCAGCACCGGCAGCACGGTCAGCACCATCCACTCGGGCTTGTTGCCCGACTCCAGGAACGCCTCGATCAGCTTGACGCGCTTGGTGAGGCGCTTGAGCTTGGTCTCGGAGTTGGTGGAGGCGATCTCTTCCTTCAGGCGAATCACTTCGCCCGGCAGGTCAAGCGATTTCAGCAGGTGGAACACCGCCTCGGCACCCATGCGCGCGTCGAACTCGTCGCCGTGCTCTTCGGTCGCTTCCAGGTACTGGTCTTCGCTGAGCAGTTGGCCGCGCTCCAGCGCAGTCAGGCCCGGATCGATCACCACGAACGCCTCGAAGTACAGGATGCGCTCGATGTCGCGCAGCGTCATGTCCAGCATCAGGCCGATGCGCGAGGGCAGGGACTTGAGGAACCAGATATGCGCGGTCGGGCTGGCCAGTTCGATGTGGCCCATGCGCTCGCGGCGCACCTTGGCCAGGGTGACCTCGGTGCCGCACTTCTCGCACACCACGCCGCGATGCTTCATGCGCTTGTACTTGCCGCACAGGCACTCGTAGTCCTTCACCGGTCCGAAGATCGCGGCGCAGAACAGGCCGTCGCGTTCCGGCTTGAAGGTGCGGTAGTTGATGGTTTCCGGTTTCTTCACTTCACCGTACGACCACGAACGGATCAGCTCCGGCGACGCCAGTGCGATCCTGATCGCGTCGAAATCAGGGGTGGCGCGCTGCTGATTGAACAGATTGAGCAAGTCTTTCATGCGAAATCTCCTGTAACCGCGCGGGTCACTTGGCCTCTTCCAGGTCGATGTCGATGCACAGCGAACGGATTTCCTTCACCAGCACGTTGAAAGATTCCGGCATGCCTGCGGACATTTCGTGGTTGCCGTCGACAATGTTCTTGTACATCTGGTTGCGGCCCTGCACGTCGTCGGATTTCACCGTCAGCATTTCCTGCAGGGTGTAAGCCGCGCCGTAGGCTTCCAGCGCCCAGACTTCCATCTCACCGAAGCGCTGGCCGCCGAACTGCGCCTTGCCGCCCAGCGGCTGCTGGGTGACCAGCGAGTACGGGCCGGTGGAGCGCGCGTGCATCTTGTCGTCGACCAGGTGGTTGAGCTTCAGGTAGTGCATGTAGCCCACGGTGACCGGGCGGTCGAACGCCTCGCCGGTGCGGCCGTCGTACAGCGTGGTCTGGCCCGACTCGGGCAGATCCGCCAGCTTCAGCATCGCCTTGATCTCGGGCTCCTCGGCACCGTCGAACACCGGCGTCGCCATCGGCACGCCTTGCTGCAGGTTGTTGGCCAGGGTGCGGATCTCGTCGTCGCTGAGTGACTTCAGATCCACCCGCTGTACCGCGCCGGCCACATGGTGGTTGTAGATCTGGTCCAGGAACTCGCGGATCTTGGCCACCTTTTCCTCGGTCTCGATCATCTTCTGGATCTTCTTGCCCAGGCCCTTGGCGGCCCAGCCCAGATGCACTTCCAGAATCTGGCCGATGTTCATGCGCGAAGGCACGCCCAGCGGGTTCAGCACGATGTCCACCGGCACGCCGTCGGCGGAGTACGGCATGTCCTCGACCGGCACCACGTTGGACACCACGCCCTTGTTGCCGTGCCGGCCGGCCATCTTGTCGCCAGGCTGGATGCGGCGCTTCACGGCCAGGAACACCTTGACCATCTTCAGCACGCCCGGCGCGAGGTCGTCGCCCTGGGTGATCTTGCCCTGCTTCTCCTTGAAGCGCTTGTCGAACTCCTCCTTGTGGCGCTTGACCTGGTCGGCCGCGCGTTCGAGGAACTCGACGACGTCCTCGTCCTTGACGTTGATCTTGAACCAGTCGTCCTTCTTCAGCCCGTCCAGGTAGGCATCGGTGATCTCGGCACCGCGCTTGAGGCCGCCCGGACCGCTCATCGCGGACTTGCCGACCAGCTGGGTGCGCATGCGGCTGTAGATCGCGCCCTCGAGGATGCGGAACTGGTCGTCCAGATCCTTGCGGACCCGCTTGACCTCGGCTTCCTCGATCTGTCTGGCGCGCTTGTCCTTCTCGATGCCGTCGCGGGTGAACACCTGCACGTCGATGACGGTTCCATCCATGCCCGGCGGCACGCGCAGGGACGAATCCTTCACGTCGGAAGCCTTCTCGCCGAAGATCGCGCGCAGCAGCTTCTCTTCCGGGGTCAGCTGGCTCTCGCCCTTGGGCGTGACCTTGCCGACCATGATGTCGCCCGCCTTCACCTCGGCACCGATGTAGACGATGCCCGATTCATCCAGGCGCGCCAGCGCCTGTTCGCCCACGTTCGGGATGTCGGCGGTGATTTCCTCCGCACCGAGCTTGGTGTCGCGTGCCTGGCAAGTCAGCTCCTCGATGTGGATCGAGGTATAGCGGTCTTCCTGCACGACGCGCTCGGACAAGAGGATCGAGTCTTCGAAGTTGTAGCCGTTCCACGGCATGAAGGCGATCAGCATGTTCTGGCCGAGCGCGAGCTCGCCCAGGTCGGTCGACGAACCGTCGGCCAGCGTGTCGCCCTTGGCCACCACGTCGCCCACGTTCACCAGCGGGCGCTGGTTGAGGTTGGTGTTCTGGTTGGAGCGGGTGTACTTGGTCAGCGTGTAGATGTCGACGCCGGCGTCATTGTCGCCGACTTCCTCCTCGTTCACGCGCACCACGATGCGGGCCGCGTCGACCTGGTCGATCACGCCGCCGCGCCTGGCGCTGACGATGACGCCCGAATCGCGCGCCACCGCGCGCTCGATGCCGGTACCCACCAGCGGAGTCTGCGAGCGCAGCGTCGGCACGGCCTGGCGCTGCATGTTCGCGCCCATCAGTGCGCGGTTCGCGTCGTCGTGCTCCAGGAACGGCACCAGCGCCGCCGCCACCGACACGGTCTGCATCGGCGAAACGTCCATGTAGTCGACTTCGGCCGCCGGGCGCAGTTCGGACTCGCCACGGAAACGGCAGGACACGAAATCCTCGACGAAGGCGCCATGCTTGTCGAGCGGCGAGTTCGCCTGCGCGATCACGTGATCGCCTTCCTCGATGGCCGACAGGTAATCGACCTTGTTGGTCACCTTGCCGCCCGCCACCTTGCGGTACGGCGTTTCCAGGAAGCCGTACGCGTTGGTGCGGGCGTACACGGCCAGCGAGTTGATCAGGCCGATGTTCGGACCTTCCGGGGTCTCGATGGTGCAGACGCGGCCGTAATGGGTCGGGTGCACGTCGCGCACCTCGAAGCCGGCACGCTCGCGGGTCAGGCCGCCCGGCCCGAGCGCGGAGACGCGGCGCTTGTGCGTCACTTCCGACAGCGGGTTGTTCTGATCCATGAACTGGGACAGCTGCGAGGAACCGAAGAACTCCTTCACCGCCGCCGCCACCGGCTTGGCGTTGATCAGATCCTGCGGGGTCAGGCCATCGGCCTCGGCCAGCGACAGCCGCTCGCGCACCGCACGCTCGACGCGCACCAGGCCGATGCGGAAGGTGTTCTCCGCCATCTCGCCGACCGAACGCACGCGGCGGTTGCCCAGATGATCGATGTCATCGACCGTGCCGTGACCGTTCTTGATGTCGATCAGCACCTTCAGCACGTCGAGGATGTCGGATGTCTCGCCCTGCTCCTTGAGCAGCCGCTGGCATGCATCTTCCTTGCGCTCGCTGAAGTACTTGTGGTCGTACAGCACGCCCGGACCGAGAATTTCCTTGCGGCCCACGCGGCGGTTGAACTTCATGCGGCCCACGCCCGACAGGTCGTAGCGGTCGAAGGTGAAGAACAGGTTGAAGAACAGGTTCTGCGCGGCATCCTTGGTCGGCGGCTCGCCCGGACGCATCATGCGATAGATCTCGACCAGCGCCTCCAGCGGCGTCTTGGTATTGTCGATGCGCAGCGTATGCGAGATGTAGGCGCCACGATCCAGGTCGTTGACGTACAGCGTCGGCACGGTCTCGATGCCGGCCTTGCGGAAGGCTTCGAGCTGCTCGGCGGTGATCTCGTCGTTGGCCGAGGCCAGCAGCTCGCCGGTCTTCGCATCGACGATGTCGATGGCCAGGATGCGGCCGACCGGATAGTCCTCCGGCACCTCCAGCGCGGTGATGTTCTCGGCGGCAAGCTGGCGCACGTGACGCGCGGTGATGCGCTTGCCCGCCTCCACCAGCACTTTGCCGCCGATCGCCAGATCGAAGCTGAGCGTCTCGCCGCGCAGGCGTTCGGCCACCAGCTCCAGTGTGGTCGCGCCTTTCTTGCCCAGATGGAACACGTTGTGCTCGAAGAAGATGCCCAGCATCTCCTCGTTGTTGTAGCCGAGCGCACGCAGCAGCACCGTCACCGGCAGCTTGCGGCGGCGGTCGATGCGGGTGAACAGTGCGTCTTTCGGGTCGAACTCGAAATCGAGCCACGAACCGCGGTAGGGGATCACGCGCGCCGAGAACAGGAGCTTGCCCGAGCTGTGCGTCTTGCCGCGGTCGTGGTCGAAGAACACGCCCGGCGAACGATGCAGCTGCGAGACGATCACCCGCTCGGTGCCGTTGATGATGAAGGTGCCGGTGTCGGTCATGAGCGGAATCTCGCCCATGTAGACCTCCTGCTCCTTGATGTACTTGACCACCTTCTTCGAGGCCGGGCTGTCCTTGTCGTAGATGACCAGACGCACGGTGGTACGCAACGGCGCACCGAAGGTCATGCCGCGGTTGCGGCATTCGCGTTCGTCGAACGCCGGCTCGCCAAGGCGATAGTCGACATACTCGAGCGCTGCGTTGCCCGAATAGCTGGAAATCGGGAAAACCGACTTCAACGCCGCATGCAGACCCTTTTCGTCGCGCTGCTTCGGCGCGACGTGCTCCTGCAGGAACTCCCGGTAGGAATCAGTCTGGATGGTCAGCAGGTTGGGCACGCCCAGTACGGGGGGACGCTTGCCAAAATCCTTGCGGATGCGCTTCTTCTCGGTAAACGAGTAAGCCATGGTGGGTACCGCCTCGGTTCGCAGTGACGCCGGTGCTGCATACACCGGCTGAATGGTGGGAACTATGGATGCCGTCAATGGCCGGATGACGATGTTCTGTCCGCCGGAACGTCAAAAGGCATGAATCAAAGATCGAACATCGACGATCTTTCAGTACTGACCTCTGAGCATCTGTGGCTGATATCTTGCGCTGCGTGACCCGATATGCCGGGCACGTCAACTTCGCCTGCAACGGGCAAAGCCCGGGGACTCGCGCCCCCAGGCTTGCATGACGTCAAGTCGAAGCAGCGGCGCGCAAACGCCGATTACTTCAATTCGACAGTGGCGCCGGCAGCTTCGAGGTCCTTCTTGAACTTCTCGGCGTCTTCCTTCGAAACGGCTTCCTTCAGGACGCCACCGGCCTCGGTGAGGTCCTTGGCTTCCTTCAGGCCCAGGCCGGTGATGGCGCGGACGGCCTTGATCACGTCGACCTTCTTGGCGCCACAGTTCTTCAGGATGACGTCGAACTCGGTCTGCGCCTCGGCAACCGGCGCGGCAGCGGCCGGACCGGCGGCGGCGGCAACCGGGGCGGCGGCCGACACGCCGAACTTCTCTTCGATGGCCTTTACCAGGTCCATCACTTCCATCAGCGACTTGGCGGCGACGGCTTCAACGATCTGTTCGTTGGACAGTGACATGTTGTTTACCTCTGGAAATGGATTCAGTTTGTAAGACGACGAAACTCAGGCGGGCTCGGCTTCGGCGGGGATTTCGGCAGCGACTTCGCCACCTCCCTGCTGGTCGGCCACGGCCTTGACGGCGCGTGCGAACATCGCAGCGGGCTCGGCCAGTACACGGGCCAACATGGCCAGCGCCTGTTCGCGGGTCGGCAGCGAGGCCAGCACATCGACATGCCCGGCAGGAAGCAGCTTGCCTTCCACCGAGACGATCTTCGCCTTCAGCTTGTCGTTGCCCTTGGCAAATTCCTTGATCAGACGCCCGGCAGCACCGGGATCTTCCGTCGAGAATGCATAGAGCAGCGGACCGACCAAGGCGTCCTTGACGACCTCGAACCCGGTTCCCGCCACGGCACGCGAAGCGAGCGTGTTCTTGACTACCCTCAAGTACACGCCGGTTTCGCGAGCCTTCTTGCGCATCGCGGTCATCTGTTCGACCGTGGTGCCCGCATACTCGACAGCGACCAGGGAGTGGGCCTTCGCGGCAACCTCTGCCAGTTCGGCGACTACTTCTTTCTTTTGTGACAGATTGAGAGCCATTGCACTCCTCCAAATGAACTCCGCTCACGGCTCCTGCCGCTTGCGGTCCTGGGCGACGCCGTCCGTGACGTCGGGGACACGAATGCCCCGGGTGTCGGCCTTTCCAGAACACATCGAACATTCCAGAACGGGCAGCACCATCTGCGCAGGCCGGATCGACAAAGATCCGATTAAGCGATCGAAGCTGGCGGCGACGGCGATTCCCTGCCATTCACGAGCTCCCTGCCCGTCGTCGTCGCGCGCTGATCGCGCCCGCGGTCTTTGACGGCCGCCCCGCCTTCCGACGAAGTCGGGGCTGCCCTCAAAAAACCTGCCCGCATCGGCATTTCGCCAATGCGGGACTTGATACTTACTTGGCGCTGGTGTTCAACGAAGAGGTATCGACGGCAACGCCGACGCCCATCGTGCTGGACAACGCGACCTTCTGCAGGAACTGGCCTTTCGCCGTTGACGGCTTGGCCTTGAGCACGTCGGCAATCAGCGCATTGAGGTTCTCGGCAAGCTGCGCCGCCTCGAAGCTGGCCTTGCCGATGGTGGCGTGGATGATGCCCGCCTTGTCGTTGCGGAACTTCACCTGGCCGGCCTTGGCGTTCTTCACGGCGGTGGCGACATCGGCGGTCACCGAGCCGTCCTTCGGGTTCGGCATCAGGCCGCGCGGACCGAGCAGCTGGCCGAGCTTGCCGACCACGCGCATCGCGTCCGGCGTGGCGATCACACGACCGAAGTCCAGATTCCCGCCCTGCATGCGCTCGGCCAGATCGTCCATGCCGACCGCATCGGCACCGGCGGCCTTGGCCGCCTCGGCCTTCTCGCCGGGCGGGCAGAACACCGCAACCTTGACGGTCTTGCCGGTACCGTGGGGCAGCAGCGAGGAGCCGCGCACACCCTGGTCCGACTTCTTCGCGTCGATACCCAGACGCACCGCCACGTCCACCGACTCGGCGAACTTCGCCTTGGCGTTGTCCTTGACGATCTTGAGGGCTTCTTCCAGGCCATAGAACTTGCCCGGCTGCACGGCGGCGCGCGCGGACTTCATGCGTTTCGTGAGCTTTGCCATGTCTTAACCCTCCACTACCAGGCCCATGCTGCGCGCGCTACCGGCAATGGTGCGCACCGCGGCGTCCAGATCCGCAGCCGTCAGATCCGGCTCCTTCTGCTTCGCAACGTCTTCCAGCTGCTTGCGGGTGACCTTGCCGACCTTGTCGGTATTCGGCCTGGACGAACCCTTGGCGACGCCGGTGGCCTTCTTGAGCAGAATGGTGGCGGGCGGGGTCTTGGTGATGAAGGTGAAGCTGCGATCGGAGTAAGCGGTGATGATGCACGGGATCGGCAGGCCCGGCTCCAGCTTCTGCGTGGCGGCGTTGAACGCCTTGCAGAACTCCATGATGTTCAGGCCGCGCTGACCCAGCGCCGGTCCAACCGGCGGGGACGGGTTGGCCTGACCGGCCTTGACCTGCAGCTTGATGTAACCGACGACTTTCTTTGCCATGGGATTTTTCCTCGCGAGTCCAGGCGCCTTGCGGCTCCTCGCTGTTCACCTTTCCGTGGATGGAAGGAACGGATCCGCCTCATGCGGATCCTGAAACGCAGGCACGCCGGATCAAAAAATATCCAGCGTGAACCGCGCAGTATAGAGATTCATTGCATCAGCAGCAAGCCCCGTGCCAGTTGCGGCACCGTGGGGAAACCCAAGGCGAGCGGGGCGGTCAGCCGGAGCTCCCCCTCTGCAACTCTCCCCCGCAGACGAGGGAGAGGGCGAAGGTGCCGAGCGGATTCGCGTCGAACAGCCTTCCGGGTGAACTCAAGCCTTCTCGACTTGACCGAACTCCAGTTCTACCGGGGTGGAACGACCGAAGATCAACACCGCGACCCGCAGGCGGCTCTTTTCGTAGTTGACTTCCTCGACCACGCCGTTGAAATCGTTGAACGGCCCCTCGGTGACGCGCACCATCTCGCCGGGCTCGAACAGCACCTTGGGCCGTGGTTTCTCGACACCTTCGCGAACGCGGCTGAGGATCGCTTCGGCCTCGCTGTCGTGGATCGGCAACGGCCGATCGGCGGTACCGCCGATGAAACCCATGACCTTCGGGGTTTCCTTGATCAGGTGCCAGCACTCGTCGTCGATCCGTGGCGACTTGCCCTCGGTATTGGTCTCGATCTGCACCAGCACATAGCCCGGAAAGAACTTGCGCTCGCTGCGGCGCTTCTGGCCGCCACGCATTTCGATCACTTCCTCGGTCGGCACCAGCACTTCACCGAACCTGTCTTCCATGCCGGTACGCCGGATCCGCTCATCGAGCGAGCGCTTCACCTGATTCTCGAACCCCGAATAGGCATGTACCACATACCAACGCTTGCTCATGCTCACCACCTCAGGAACCCAGCTTCAGCAGCCAGTCGAGAATGACCGACTTCAGGATCAAGTCGATCAGCCCCAGCAGCAGCGACAGGATGATCACCACCAGGATGATGATACCGGTGGTCTTGAGCGTCTCGTCGCGCGTCGGCCAGACCACCTTGCGCATTTCGAACTGCGATTCGGCGAGGAAGCTCCTTACCCGACGCCCCAGCGCGGTGAATGCGGCGATCGCCAGCGAAAGCACCAGCGCGGCCAGCACACCGAGCAAACGCACGGCGGACGGAATGTTGCCGTCGTTGCCGAAAAAAGAATAGGCGACGATACCGGCAACCAGCACCACCCCCGCCAGTACCAGCTTGCCGATGTCGGTGGCGCTTGCGCCCTTGGACTGCTCTGCCTTGGTATTCATGCACAGTGATCGGATGTCAGCAGCACGCCGGGCCTTGCGGCCGACCTTGCCATCGTCACCCGTCAGGATTCCTCGATGAGTGGCACGCCAGGAGGGACTTGAACCCCCAACCTGCGGTTTTGGAGACCGCTGCTCTGCCAATTGAGCTACTGGCGTACATGGCCCGAACTTGAAAACACGACGGCGAGCGGTTTGAATCCGCTCGCCTCCGTGAGGATTATTTCAGCCATCCTCCTTGATGGCGAGGATCAAACCGGCATCCTGCCGCACTTCTCACAAAAGCGGATTACTTGATGACCTTGGCCACCACGCCGGCGCCGACGGTACGGCCGCCTTCGCGGATCGCGAAGCGCAGGCCCTCGTCCATCGCGATCGGGTGGATCAGGCTCACCACCATCTTCACGTTGTCGCCCGGCATCACCATCTCCACGCCTTCCGGCAACGTCACCGCACCGGTCACGTCGGTGGTGCGAAAATAGAACTGCGGACGGTAGCCCTTGAAGAACGGCGTGTGACGGCCACCCTCGTCCTTCGACAGCACATACACCTCCGCCTCGAAGTCCGTGTGCGGCGTGATCGATCCGGGCTTGGCCAGCACCTGGCCCCGCTCCACGTCATCGCGCTTCAGACCGCGCAGCAGCAGGCCCGCGTTGTCACCCGCCTGACCCTGCTCCAGCAGCTTGCGGAACATCTCCACGCCGGTCACCACCGTCTTCTGCGTCGGACGGATGCCCACCACCTCGATTTCGTC
>JAGWNA010000093.1 GCA_028871555.1 Lysobacteraceae bacterium | reverse complement strand
TGCACTTCCACGATGCGGCCCACGCGCTCCTTCTTGCCGCGGGTGACGTTCTGCAGGGTGTCGCCCTTCTTGATCACGCCCGAATAGACGCGGCAGAAGGTCAGCGTGCCGAACTGGTCGTTGATGACCTTGAACGCCAGCGCGCGCGCCGGTGCGTCGTCGGTCACCACCTGTTCGCCGATGACGTTGCCGTCCTCGTCCACCATCGAGATGCCGCCGTTCTCGCCGGGGTAGGGCATGTAGTCGACCACGGCGTCCAGCAGCTGCTGCACGCCCTTGTTCTTGTAGGACGAGCCGCAGAAGATCGGCACCAGCTTGCCGTTGACGCAGCCCTTGCGGATGCATTTCTTCAGCATGGCCGGGTCGTGCTCGCCGGTTTCGATCAGGTGCTCGAACGCCTCGTCGTCCATCGCCAGGGCATGCTCGAGCATTTCCTCGCGCAGCTTCGGCAACTGGTCGATCCAGTCGTTGTCGGCGGTGGAGGCGAATTTCAGGCGGTTTTTCGCCTCCTCGAAGGAGACCGTTTCCCACTTGCTGTCCTTGTCGTCGGAGTGCCAGATGTAGGCCACGTTGGCGACCAGGTCGGCCATGCCGCAGAACTCGTCGCTGCTGCCCAGCGGAATCTGGCACAGCAGCGCGTTGGCGCCCAGGCGCTCGCGGATGCCCTTCACGCAATGGCCGAAGCTGGCGCCGATGCGGTCCATCTTGTTGATGTAGCACACGCGCGGCACGTTGTACTGGTCGGCCAGGCGCCAGTTGGTCTCGGTCTGCGGCTCCACGCCGGCCACGCCGTCGAACACCACCACGGCGCCGTCGAGCACGCGCAGCGAACGGTTCACCTCGATCGTGAAGTCGACGTGTCCGGGGGTGTCGATCACGTTGATCTGGTGACCCTTCCACTCGGTGGAGACGGCTGCCGACTGGATCGTGATGCCGCGCTTGCGCTCCTGCTCCAGATAGTCGGTGGTGGTGGAGCCCTTGCCGTCCTTGGTGTCGTGCACGTCGATGATCTGGTGCTTCTTGCCGGTGTAGTACAGCACGCGCTCGGTGGTGGTGGTCTTGCCGGCATCGATGTGCGCGATGATGCCGATGTTGCGGTAAAGGCTGAGAGGTTTCTGGCGGGCCACAGTCTGGATTCCGTAAGAGTCGTTGGGGTAAGCACAAGCGGGGCAGCTGGCATGCTGTCCTGCGGGATTCATTGAATGCGCTTGCGGGTCGGCGACAGGCTCCCGGAGCCGGGCAGACAAGGTGCAGGCATGCCAAACCCCGCATTGTAACCGGTATGTATGGCAATGCCGCGAATTTCGGTTGCGGCGGCGCGCGCTGCGCGCTTGCGCCGGCGGTGGCCGCGCCGGGGCGGATTTGTCCGGCCGCACTCTGGGGTCAAGCGGCAAATCGATCGTCGTTCCGCGCCGGGGTGCCCAGCTGGCTCAGCAGGATCGCGGTACGCACGGTGAAGTCGTTCCAGCTCGGCAGCGCGGCAATGGCCAGCCAGTCGGCCCACTCGGGCGAGGCGACCTGGCTGGTGCGATCCGACGCCTCCTGCCGGCCGGCGACGATCGCCTGCCTGACGGCGGGCAGGCTGCCGAGAAAGTGGCGCAGCGTGGCCTTGTCGGCGTCGGGCAGGCGACTTGCCGGCGACTCGACCAGCCACTCGCAGGCCATTTCCATTTCCCGCTGGCATTCGGTGGCGAGGAACCAGTTGAACGCATCGTCTTGCGCGTTGCCGCCGGCGATGGCCCGGGCGTGCTCATGAAATGTCCGCAGTGTGGACGCGAACCGGTCTTGCGCATCACGGCAGGGCATTTCAGTCATCGCCAGCATGGGTCGATCCTCTCGCAGGAAGCGCCGGACCGTTCGATGGAAACGACGGCTGCCGGAACTCCAGCAAGAGCAGTGCCAGCGGCTTCCGCACGCTGCCGTAGGAGCGCACCCTGTGCGCGAATGCTCTTTACATCAACCCTGACAACATCAACCCTGACAAGAGCTTTCGCGCACAGGGTGCGCTCCTACACCATGGAAACAGGCAGGGCGCGCCCCGGCGAGCTGTGGATGGACGTGGTGCGTCATGTTCCGCCGGATGAATGCGTCAGGTTGTGATGGCGCGACCCGGCGGCCGCCCTCCCGTTCAGGCCAGGACGTTCAGCCGGCGCGCAAGGCGGTCAGCGCCGCGGTCAGTTGCCTGGTGTCGTAGGGCTTTTGCAGCATTTTTTCGTTGCGCCAGGGCTCGGGCAATCCTTTGTCGTCGCAGCCGGAGGAAAACATGAACGGAATGCCGCGGCGGCGCAGCGCGGCGGCAACGGGAAAGCTGGTTTCGCCGGCCAGGTCGATGTCGAGGATGGCCAGGTCGATCGGTGCGGATTCGGCCAGCTCCATGCATTTGGCCAGGCGCGCGGCCTTCACCACGCGGTAACCCGACGCGATGAGGCGATCTTCCAGCATCATCGCCACCAGCAGTTCGTCTTCGGCGAGCAGGATGCAGGGCAGGTTGGTGTCCGCGTTCATCGGCAGGCGGTTTCGTCCAGTGGTACATCGATGGTGCAGACGCCGCCGCTGCAGGGAACGCGATCGTCACCTCGCCATCCAGCTCAGGCGGCACGTCCTCGCCGGGCAGGCATGAGCCATGGCCGCGATGCGTGGGCGGCTCGACCGCAGGGCTGCCGGTTTCCGGCGATTGCACATGCACCCACGTACACGTTTGCAGATCGTGCGTGTTGCCCGCGTGACGGCGACTTGCCCCGTGGACGCCGACGGCGAACCGGACTTGCCGGCATCGGTGGCCAGCTCATGCAGGGGCATGCTCAGCCGCCCGGCGCCGCGGCCTTGAACGTCACCACCAGCACGTCGCGATACGCCGGCCTGTCCGGGTCGAACGGGGTCACCGGCGTCACGCCGTGGCTGACGCGGGCGTCGTCGACCAGGGCGGCATCCAGCGGTCGGGAGAGGATGAAGCTGCCGAGCTGGCTGCCATCGCCGGCGTGGATCGTGGTGGTGCCGCTTTCGATGTTCTCGCGTGCGATCAGCAGCACCAGCACGTAGTCGACACCGTCGCGGTGCACGCCTTCGGGGGTCGGCTCGCCGGGTTCGCCGGCACGTGCCTCGATGCGGAACTGATGCACCTCGATATGCCAATGACGGGTATCCGGCGCCAGCGCATCGAACAGCGCACGGCAGAAGCCGAGGATGCGGCGCAGGCTGGGGCCATCGGCGACGGCCGGTCGTATCGGTCCGAACCAGCGCTGGATGTCGCCCTGCAGGGGGTTGTACCGCAGGCTCTGGAAATGCGGCTGATTTCGCTCGCGATGCACCTCGCCACCGGCCTTGGCGGAGAACACCGCATGACGCCGGCGTCGCCGGCGACCGCGGGCGGCCAGATAGGTGTCGGGTGCCAGGTCGCTCCAACTCGCGGCGAACGCGGGCCAGTCGGCCAAAGCCTGTGCTTCGAGCATGCCGCGCATGGCCTGGCCGGTGACGAAGGCAAAGCCGCTGTGTTGCAGTGTGGTCAGCAACGGCAGGAGGTCGGGGTGGTCGGTCATGCGGTCACGTTAGCAGGCATGTCGTGCCCCTGGCAGGCGCGGTCGCCCGCCTCGGCCGGGGAGCGCCAGCCAGTCCGGCACCGGCATGCCCTCTTCGTGCAGGAGCGCCGGGTCGGGCAGCCCGGTTCTGGTCGGCACCTCGCAGCCGGCGGGTTCGGAGGCATGGCGCAGGCGCCGCAGCCGGGTGCGGCCGATGGCCGCGGCAAGATCGGCCGGGTTGCCCATGGCGTCGCGGTGCGCTCCGGCAGCGGCGGCGACATGGCAGCCGTTCGCGTTCGTCATTCTGACGGCATATACGTTTAGATGTTTAGACGGCTATTGACAATAGGTAATGACTACCCCCAATATCCGTTCCACTCATCGAGACCGGCTGAGGGACAGGCCCTTTGAAGCCGGGGCAACCTGCGGAGCGTTTCCGCCACGGTGCCAACTCCTGCGGAGGCGCCATGGTGGCGCCAACCGGTAGATGGGCGTCATGTGCCGCGGTGAACAGCTGTCCGCGCCTTGCATGGCGACCTTTCCGGTAGTTCGCGGGGCGATGCCTGCCGGAGAGAATTCCATGACTTGTCTGTCCGAAACCAGCCATGCCGAAGCCGTCGACCTGTCGACCGACACGCATCTCTTCGGCGCATCGATGCCGGCACGGGTGGAACTGACCGCCCAGCGCAGCACGCGCCGGCTCCGGCTCGACCCGAAATACGGCAGCGGCCCGCGCGAGGTCGACGTGCGTTATCTGTGGTGCGGCGCGCCGGATGCGCCGACGCTGATCGTGCAGGGCGGCATTTCGGCCGACCGCGACGTGACCGCGCTGGAGGCGAGCGCCGCACCGGGCTGGTGGCAGGCACTGGTCGGCGCCGGCGCCGCGATCGATCTGGACCGCTGGCGCGTGCTGGCGATCGACTGGCTGACGCCGGCTGAACTGGGTGCCCGCGCGGTCTCCAGCGAGGACCAGGCCGACGCCCTGGCAGCGCTGCTGCAGGCGCTGCAAATCCCGCAGGCGCATGCCTTTGTCGGCTCCTCGTATGGCGCGATGGTGGCGCTGGCGTTTGCCGCGCGTCACCCCGCGCAGGTGCAGCGGCTGCTGCTGCTGGCCGGTGCGCACCGCTCGCACCCGCTGGCCAGCGCACAGCGCAGCGTGCAGCGCTCGATCGTGCGGCTCGGGCAAGCGGGCGGCCAGGTCGATCAGGCACTGGCACTGGCACGGCAGCTGGCGATGACCACCTATTGCGGCAGCGACGAATTCGAGCGGCGCTTTGCCGGCGAGGCGGCATGGCGCGATGAACGCTTTCGTCTCCCGGTCGAGGATTACCTCGAGCATGCCGGCCGCCGTTTTGTCGAACGCTTCGACGCGGATCGCTTTCTGGGCCTGTCCGAGTCGATCGACCTGCACGACGTGACGCCCGAACAGGTGCCGACGCCGACCACTCTGGTCGGCTTTCCCTCGGATCGGCTGGTGCCGCTGGCCGACCTGTGCGAGCTGCAGCGGCGCCTGCGCGGCCCGGCCACGCTGGAAGTGGTCGATTCGCCGTATGGCCACGACGCGTTCCTGAAAGAACCCGGGCAACTGGCGCCGCTGTTCCGCCAGGCGCTGTCGTAGGAGCGCACCCTGTGCGCGAAATGCTTTTGTCGATGTACCTCTGAAAGATCATTCGCGCACAGGGTGCGCTCCTGCGGTAACCAATACACGAAACATCCGGAGAGTCCCATGAACGAGCCTGCCCCCTGTACCCGCGCCGTGCGCGCCGGCATCGAGAGCGATACCCAGCACGGCGCGGTGGTGCCGCCGCTGCACCTGTCGACCAACTACAGTTTCGAGGGCTTCGGGCGCAAGCGTGCGTACGACTACTCGCGCAGCGGTAACCCGACCCGCGACCTGCTCGGCAACGCGCTGGCCGAACTGGAGCAGGGCGCCGGCGCGGTGGTGACCTCCAGCGGCATGTCGGCGGTGGCCCTGGTGCTGGAGCTGGTGCCGGCCGGAGCCCGGGTGCTGGCCGCGCACGACTGCTACGGCGGCACCTGGCGGCTGCTCGATGCATGGGCGAAGAAGGGCCGTTTCAGCGTCGAATTCGTCGATCTCACCGACAGCGTCGCACTGGCCGCGGGGCTGGCCAACAAGCCGGCGCTGGTGTGGGTGGAGACGCCGTCCAACCCGCTGCTGCGGATCACCGACATCCGCCACGTGGCGCAGGCCGCGCATGCCGTCGGCGCGCTGGTGGTGGTGGACAACACGTTCCTGTCGCCGGCGTTGCAACAGCCGCTGCTGCTGGGCGCGGACGTGGTGGTGCACTCGACCACCAAGTACATCAACGGCCACAGCGACGTGGTCGGCGGCGCGGCGGTGGCGCGCGAGACGGCGGTGTTCGAGCAGCTGAAATGGTGGGCCAACTGCAATGGTCTCACCGGCGCGCCGTTCGACAGCTACCTCACCCTGCGCGGTCTGCGCACCCTGTCGGTGCGGCTGCGCCAGCACCAGGAAAACGCCGCACGCCTTGCCGGCCGCCTGGACGGCCATCCGGCGGTGCGCAAGGTGTATTACCCCGGCCTGGACAGCCACCCCGGCCATGCGCTGGCCGCGCGCCAGCAGCAGGGTTTCGGCGCCATGCTCAGCTTCGAGCTGGACGGCGAGCAGGCGCAGGTCGCCGCCTTCGTCGATGGCCTTGCGTATTTCTCGCTGGCCGAATCGCTGGGCGGGGTGGAAAGCCTGATCGCCCACCCGGCTTCGATGACCCATGCGTCGATGGCGCCGGAGGCGCGCCGCCATGCCGGCATCGCCGACAGCCTGCTGCGGGTGTCGGTGGGGATCGAGGACGGTGACGACCTGCTGCGCGATCTGGACGCGGCACTGGCGCGCGCCACTGCGGCGGCGACCTCCAAACGCCGGGTGCTTGCATGAGTGCGGTGCTCGATGCGGGGACGGCAGGAGCGGCTTCGGCCGCGATTCCCACGCCGCACAGGAGCATCGCGACCGAAGCCGCTCCTGCCGTCCCCGCGGCACCCACCGTCGCGATCGTGCTGCTGGGTACCGGCGTGGTCGGCGGGGCGCTGCTGAAACTGTTGAACACGCCGGCCGCCGCCCGCGTGCGGCTGGTCGGCGCAGCCAATTCGCGGCGGCAGCAGACCAGCGCTGCCCGCCTGGCCAGCCGCAGCCTGCGCGAACAGCTGAACAACCAGGGCGACGTGCGCGACAACGCGGCCTTGCTGGCGGCGCTGGACCACAGCGGCGCCGCGGCCAGGGTGATCATCGACGCCACCGCCAGCACGGCGCTGGCGTCGCAGCATGCCCAGTGGCTGGCGCGCGGCTACCACGTGGTCACCGCCAACAAGGCGCTGGCCGGCGGCGAACTGGCCGGCTGGCGCGCGTTGCAGGCGGCCACCGCGAACGGCGGCCGCTACGGCGACGCGGCCACCGTCGGCGCCGGTCTGCCGGTGCTGTCCACGCTGCGCCGGCTGCGCCTGTGCGGCGACAGCCTGCTCACGCTGGAAGGCGTGTTCTCCGGTTCGCTGTCCTGGCTGTTCAACCAGTATGACGGCAAGACGCCGTTCTCCGCCCTGCTGCGCGAGGCGCGCCGGCTCGGCTACACCGAGCCCGATCCGCGCTCGGACCTGTCCGGCGACGATGTCGCGCGCAAGCTGCTGATCATCGCCCGCAATGCCGGCTTCGCGCTGGGCAGCGACGAAGTGGTGGTGGAAGGCCTGGTGCCCGAAGTCTTGCGTGAACTGGATACCGGGACGTTCCTCGAGCGGTTGCAGGAGCTCGATGCGCCACTCGCCGCGCGCCACGCCGAAGCGGCGTCGCGCGGTTGCGTGCTGCGCTTCCTCGCCCGCCTCAACCAGCGCGGCCACGCCCGCGTGGGCCTGGTCGAAGTGCCCGGGACGCACCCGGCCGCGCGTCTGTCCGGCACCGACAACCAGTTCGCCCTCACCACCACCCGCTACAACGCGCAGCCGCTGGTGATCCAGGGTCCGGGCGCCGGGCCGGAAATCACGGCGCAGGCGCTGCTGGGGGATGTGCTGGCGCTTTCGTAGAAGCCCGCTCGCGGGCGCAGGACGGGTTGCACGAGGCCGGTAGGAGCGCACCCTGTGCGCGATGCCCTTGTCGGGGTGCCGGCGCAGAGCATTCGCCCACAGGGTGGGCTCCTACAACGGGGCCTGGCACAAACGACGGGGGCCTGGCACAAGAACGTGCGGTGCCGCGCGTTCTTGTATGACCGACAGGCTCTTGTCGTTCAGTGGCCGGTGATCCGCTCCGCCTCTTGCTCGTCCGGCGGTACCAGCAGTGCGTCCGGGTGTTCGTGGGCTTCCAACTGCGCCGCTTCCACCGACGGCGTGCGCCAGCCGGATTTCACGCCCCACAGGTAGAACACCAGGCCGATCACGGCGACCACCACCAGATCCCAGCCGTAGGGCAGGTAGCCCAGGCCGCCGAAGCGGGTGCTGCCGAAGCGCGAGACGATGGCCAGCGAAATCAGGTAGAACACCAGCCACCAGGCGCCCTTCATCTGCCGGCCGAAGTCGTGCCAGCCGCTCTTGGCCTGGTAGTACAGGTATACCGGCAGTGCCACCACCACCAGCAGGATGATCTGGCCGGTCAGCGGCCACTTGGCCCAGTACAGCAGCTCGGCGGACATGATGAAGGCGATGCCGGCGATGACCGGCAGGCCGTTCAGCCGGAACGGGCGATGCAGTTCGGGTGCCGTGCGGCGCAGCGTCATCACGCTGACCGGGCCGGTCAGGTAGGAGATGATCGTGGCCACCGAGATCACCGCCGCCAGCGAATCCCAGCCGCGGAAGAAGAACAGGAACAGGAACGCCACCACCAGGTTCAGCCACATCGCCGGGCGCGGCACGCCCCATTTCGGGTCGATGCGTCCGAGGATTTTCGGCAGCGTGCCGTTGCGCTCCATGCCGTAGATCATGCGGGCGGTGGACGCGGTGTAGGTCATGCCGGTGCCGCTGGGGCTGACGAAGGCATCCGCGTACAGCAGGATCGCCAGCCAGTTGAGGTTGACGATGATCGCCAGCTCGGCGAACGGCGAACTGAAATTGATCCCCTGCCAGCCGGCCCTGGCCAGCAGGTCCGGCGGCACCGCGCCAAGGAAGGCGATCTGCAGCAGCACGTAGACCACCGTGGCGATCACGATCGCACCGATGATCGCGAACGGAATGCTGCGGCCCGGGTTGCGTGCCTCGCCGGCCAGGTTCACCGGGCTCTGGAAGCCGTTGAAGCTGAACACGATGCCGGCCGTGGCCACGGCGGTGAGGATCGCGGCGAAGTCGTTCGCATGCGTGCCGCCATTGGCGCCCACCGCGAGATTTTCCGCATGAAATCCGCTGGCGATCAGTGCGATGCCGGTGGCCGCAGGGATCACCAGCTTGATGATGGTGATGACGGCATTGGAACGCGCGAAGAGTTTCACGCTCCAGAAGTTCAGCAGGAAATACACCACCACCAGCGCCGCGGCGATCGTCAGGCCAGGATGACTGAGCTCGCCTTTGCCGGCGGTGACGTGATACAGGGCCTGTGCCCACGGCCATTTCCAGCCGGACATGTACTGCACCGAGGCCTCGGCTTCGACCGGGATCACCGAGACGATGGCGATCCAGTTCGACCAGCCGGCGATGAAGCCGACCAGCGAGCCGTGCGAGTAGTGGCCGTAGCGCACCATGCCGCCGGTTTCGGGAAACATCGCGCCCAGCTCGGCGTAGGTCAGCGCGATCGACATGATGATCGCCGCGCCCAGCACCCAGGCCCAGATCGCGCCGGGGCCGGCCAGCCTGGCGGCGTTCCAGGCACCGAACAGCCAGCCGGAGCCGATGATCGAGCCCAGCCCGGTGTACATCAGGGCCATGGGGCCGACGTCGCGGCGGATCGCGCGTTCCTGGGTCATTGAGGGTTCCCGTGTCGGCGCGCAGTGCGCCGTGAAAGGACGGATGGTTGCAGAATTGGGCGGGGGATGTCACCCACCGTATGCCTCGGGGCGCAGCGAGCCGCGTGCTTTGTCCTTCCCGCTGGCTTGGTCGGGAGAGATGCTTGCGGCGAGGGAGTTCTTGATCCAGCTTTTTGCAAAGACCCGCGGGAGGCGGCGACTTGAGTCTTCAGGGAACGCAGTTCAATGTACGGCACTGAAGGTGCTTCAGTGGCCTTTCAGACCGCTTCGCGCTGGCTCAAGGGCAAGGCGATTCCCGAGTACGAAAAGCTGGTCGCGCTGGCGGACTGGCTGAAGGCGGATCCGTGTTTCCTGCTGTTTGGCGACCGTGCCCTGCGCGGTAGGCGCGAGGCCAGGCAGGTCAAGGAAGATGCGCCGGTCTACGACGAGCAGCGGGTTTTTGATATCTACCGTACCCTGCCACCGGCGCAGCAGAAGGCCGTATGCGAGGTGATCATGGCCTTTGCGGCGTCATCCAGGCGGCCCAGCCCGGTCAATCCCGGGACTGGCACCAAGGCACAACGTCGCCGGTCGTAGCCCGCGCGCCTCGGCATCTGTAGGAGCGCACCCTGTGCGCGATGCTCTTCGTCACGTAACGGAAAGCATCGCGCACAGGGTGCGCTCCGGG
>JAGWNA010000092.1 GCA_028871555.1 Lysobacteraceae bacterium | reverse complement strand
TCCTGCTTTCCCGCTTGACCTCGGCACTGATGGATACCTGGTTGCCCTCGACCGAAATCTCGATGTCGTTCTTGTCGATGCCCGGCACTTCGGCGTTGACCAGAAATGCCTTGTCGTTTTCGGTAACGTCGATACGCATGTCCGGCGCCACCGCTTCAAGCTCGCGCCACAGCGGGCGAGTGCCCAGGCCGCGGAACATGTCTTCGAAAGTGGCGAGCGGATCCATGCGGCTCACCGTCCTGAGTGGGTTCCAACGTGTCATTGTTGCCATGGAATGTGTCCTCCGCAAATCGATGCGCAGCCTTTCATCCGCTGCCAGCAGCCAACTCTGCTTGGGTCGCAGACGAAACCGGGTGAAAGCGTACTCGCGGGGCGGAGCCGCCAATTGACGCAGATCAACGAAGCGGCACGCCGCGACGCACCGATGGCCTTGACCCGCTACGCCGCTTGCCGCGCCCCCGCTGATTTCGTTAGCGTTTCGTTACCCGGAAGATCGATCCCGGCGGTCGTTGACGTCAGACGGACGCCACGCCTTGTCGAATGGCTGGCGGCAATCGTATTCGGTGGCGAACTTAGGTCAGGAGGCGTACCTCGGTACGCAAGGCGCACGCGCGGCTTGATGTTCATTCCGGCAGCCTGACATCGGAGCCGGTCTGCGCGCCGTTCGCTCAGCGGCCGAAGATGATTTCCTTGCCTTCGTGGCCGCGGTCCCACCCGCGCAGTTCGTCGCGGATATGGGCGATGCGCTGGCGACCGAGCGCATTGCGCTCCTCGTCGAGTACCTGACCATCCAGCAGCTCGGCCAGGCGCTGCGCGGTGGGCAGCATCGCATCCCATGCATCCAGCGCCGGCAATGGCGCCGGCAGGGTCATGAAGAAGCTCACCCCGGGGGTGCGCAATGCGTCCAGCCGGGCCAGGTCGAAATTGCCCGGCTTGAGCATGTTGGCCACGCTGAAGATCGGCCCGAGTTCGCGCTTGCCGTCGACCAGACGGTGATAAATGCCCATGTCGCCATACTCGAGGCCGGCTTTTTCGGCAGCCACGACCAGATCCGGGCCATGCAGGAAACTGCCTTCGCGCGCGACCACGAACAGCGTGACGATGCGCTCCACCGGCAGCTGCTCCGGACGCCGGCCAAGATCCGCGCGCGGCGGAACCTTTGCCGCAACCGGTGCTGCCGGCTGTGCTGCGGGCGCTTGTGATGCGGCCGGCGGTGGCGTTTCGCCGGGTGCCGGCGCGCGCAGGGCATCGACGATCGAGGCGGCGTGGCCGGCCAGCTTCGGCTTCGCCCTGGCGTGGCCGTGCTCGCCGGACAGCGTGGCGCCCAGGCGTTCGAGTTCGGCGCGCAACCCCACTTCCAGTTCGCCCTGCAGCGGCTGTGGGTTGGCCCGCTCGTGGCCGCTGGCCGGCGCATCGAGCGAACCGAAGTACGGATCGTCGGCGATGCTGGATCCGTCCAGGGTCGGTTCGCGCCGATCGCCACCCTGCTGGGCACCGCCCATGCGCCGCTTGCCCTGCTCTTTCTTCGGCTGACCGAACAGCCACATCAAGGCCAGCGCGATCACGCTGAAAATGAACAGTGGAATGCCGACGGCGGGATTCCAGCCAACCGCGAGAACAGGTTGCAACGTCATCGAAGGACTCCTCAGGCAGCGCCTGCCAGTTTAGCCGCTTCGGCGAGGTCCACCTGCACCAGTCGCGATACGCCCGGCTCGCGCATGGTCACGCCGCACAACTGGGTGGCCGCTTCCATGGTGGCCTTGTTGTGGCTGATGAAGATGAATTGCACTTTTTCGCTCATCTCCCTGACCATGCTGGAAAAGCGCACGACGTTCGCTTCGTCCAGCGGCGCGTCCACCTCGTCCAGCAGGCAGAACGGCGAAGGATTGAGGCCGAAGATGGCGAACACCAGCGACACGGCGGTCAGCGCCTTCTCGCCGCCGGAAAGCAGGGTGATGTTGGTGATCCGCTTGCCCGGGGGGCGCGCCATGATCGACACCCCGGTATTGAGCAGGTCGTCGCCGGTCAGTTCAAGGTAGGCGTGACCGCCGCCGAACAGCCGCGGGAACAGCTCCTGCACGCCGGCATTGACCTTGTCGAAGGTCTCCTTGAAACGCTGGCGGGTCTCGCGGTCGATCTTTCTGATCGCCCCTTCCAGGGTATCCATCGCATTGACCAGGTCGGCCAGCTGGTTGTCCAGGTACGTCTTGCGTTCGCTCTGTTCGGCATGCTCCTGGATCGCGGCAAGGTTCACCGGTTCCAGGCGGGCGATCTTCTGGCCGAGGTCGTCGAGCTGCTGGCGCCACTGGCCGGCATCGATGTCTTCGGCCAGTTCCGCCAGCAGCGCCTGCAATTCCAGACCGGAGGTATTGATCGCTTCGGCGAGCTGTTCGGCACGCATGTGCAACGCCTGCGCGGCCAGGCGTTTCTCCGACAGCCGCTCGCGCAGCGTACCCAGGCCATGCTCGACGTGCTGGCGCTCCTGTTCCAGTCGGCGCACGTCCGCATCGACGTCTTCCAGCGCACGGCGCGCTTCCACCAGCTGCCGGTCGACCAGCAGGCGCTGATCGAGATAGGTCTGGCGTTCGCTTTCCAGTTCGGCGATCGGATCGGAACCGGCTGCCAGTTGTTCGGCGATTTCGCTGCGGCGCGCCTCGATCTGGCGCAGTTGCGTATCCATGCGGCCCAGCGCCTGCTCCAGCGAAGCCAGCGCGGCACGCTTCGATTCAAGCCCCAGCGCCAGGGCATGCGATTGGTCGGCCGCCTCGCGCGCGTTCATGCGCGCTTCCTCGCGTGCTTCGAGCAGCGCACGGCGTTCGTTTTCCAGCTCGCGCCGCTGGTCTTCCAGATCGCCCATCAGGGCGACCGATTCGTCCAGCCGCGCCCGTGCTTCGCGTGTCTGGCTCTGCAGTTCGTCAAGTTGAGCGCCCAATTCGGACAGCTCGCCGCTTACCTTCTCGGCACGCGCACGCGCCGTCTCCAGCTTGCCGCGATGGCCCTGGATCTGACCGGCCAGTTCGGACTGGCGGCGATGCGCGTTGTAGAGCTCGCGTTGCGCGTCGTCGCGGGCGCGCTCGGCATCGAATTTGCGGACGCGCAAGGCATCCAGCTGGCCGGCCGCCTCCTCGATCCGCGCTTCCAGTTCGGCGACCTGTGCGGTCAACGCACGGATCTCGCGCTCGCGGGCGAGCACGCCGACCTGGCTGCCCTGTGCGCGGCGCACGCGCGCCCAGCCCGGCCCCAGCCATTCGCCGGCACGGGTGATCACCGACTGGTACGGCGCCAGTGCGGACAGCGATGCCACGCGCCGATGCGCCTCGGGCAGCGATTCCGCCGTCAGGACATGGCCGAGTATCGTCATCGCGGCGGCCGGACCGCGCACGTGCGCAGCGAGCGTGCCGGCGGTGTTGACGCCGCCGCCGACGCCATCGAGCAGGGCGACGTCGGCATTTTCCAGGGCACCGAACTCAGCCGCGAGGGCGTGCGAGCCATCCACCAGCACGCTGTCGAGAAACCCGCCGAGCGCGGTTTCCACGGCCGTTTCCCAGCCGGTTTCGACCTGCAGCGATTCGCCCAGACGGCGGGATTTGTCCAGTCCCAGGCGGGCCAGCCAGCCGCTGGCAGCGCTTTCGTCCTGGCCCAGTGCGGCATGCTGCAACGCTTCCAGTGAAGCATGCCGGCCCCGCGCTGTCTGCAATTGCTGGTGCGCTTCGTTCAATGCCGACTGCACCCGGCGTTCTTCATCCAGCACCTGCTCGTGGCCAAGCTTGTGCCGGTCGAGCAGGCTGCCGAGGGTTTCGACCCGCTCGCGCTGGATGTCGTGCTCGTCATGCAGTCGCGAGCCGGCGGCATCCATGGTGGCCACGTCGGTGGCTTGCTGCTCCGCCTCCAGCGCTTCGCGGCGACGCGCCAGATCGATCGCCTGCCGATCCAGATAATTGAGCCTGGTGCGTTCCACTTCGGCCGCGCGGCTGGATTCGCCGGCGATGCGCGTATGGCTGTCCCAGCGCTGCTGCCAGTCGGCCAGCCTGGTTTCGCTGTCGCGCAGAACCTGCGCCGTGTCGTCCTGCAATTGCTGCAGAGCCTCGAGCTTCGGCTCGCCCTGCTCCAGCGCCATGCGCAGGACGCCGATCTGCTCACGGTCGGTTTCGATATGCGCCGCCAGTTCGGCATGCTCGCGTTCGGCATCGCCATGCGAGCGCTGCAACCGTTCAGCGGTATCCCGGTTGTGGCGTACCTGCTGCTCGACCCGGGCGATCTCGGCGCCGACTTTGTAGACCTCGGCCTGCACCGCATTCAGATGCTCGCTGGCGCCGACATGGCGTTCGCGCGCGCTTTCCAGTTGCGCCTCGATCTGCCGCTGCACGGCCAGCTGTTTCTCGATCTCGATCTCCGCCGCGGACAACTCGGCGCCCTCGCCATCGTGCTGGCTTTTCAGGCCACGGTATTCCAGCGCACGCAGTTCGGCCTGCTTGTGGGTCTGTTCCGCCTTCAGCGCCTTCCAGCGTTCGGCGGTGCGCGCCTGGCGGTTGAGGTGTTCGAGCTGTTTGTCCACCTCGTCGCGCACGTCGCGCACGCGATCGAGGTTCTCGCGGGTGGCCTTGATGCGGCTTTCGGTTTCCTTGCGCCGCTCCTTGTACTTGGAGATGCCGGCGGCTTCTTCCAGGTGCGTGCGCAGTTCTTCCGGATGCGCCTCGATGATCTGGCTGATCATGCCCTGCTCGATGATCGAATAGCTGCGCGGACCCAGGCCGGTGCCGAGGAACAGGTCGGTGATGTCGCGGCGCCGGCAGCGCGCGCCATTCAGGAAATACCCGGATTGCCCGTCGCGGGTGACCTGGCGTTTCACCGAAATTTCGGCGTACTGGCCATACTCGCCCTGGATCGATCCGTCGGCGTTGTCGAAGATCAACTCGACCGTGGCCTGCCCCACCGGCTTGCGCGAGCTGGAACCGGAGAAGATCACGTCGGTGAGCGAATCGCCGCGCAGGCGGCTGGCCGCACTCTCGCCCATCACCCAGCGGATCGCGTCGATGATGTTGGATTTGCCGCAGCCGTTCGGTCCCACCACGCCGATCATGTTGCTCGGCAGATGCAGAGTGGTCGGGTCCACGAAGGATTTGAAACCGGCGAGTTTGATGGTGGTCAGGCGCATGCGGGCATCGGTTGGTCAGCGGTAACACCCGCACGATCGGGCGACAGCGCACTTTGCCAAACGCGGAGCGGGGCTGCAATGCGTTCCGCCAGCAGACATCACTTCAAGAACGCGCCATATCCAATTGCTTTCAATCACGATTCACTTGAACGAGCGTCGATCGACAGTGCGTGAATGCCGTTGCCCATCAGATCATCGAGCGCGGCATAGACCATGCGGTGGCGTTTCAGCGGCAATTGCCCGGCAAACGCGGCGCTGACGATCCGTACGCGAAAATGCCCCTTGCCCTCGCCGGCATGGCCGACGTGCTGGTGGCCTTCGTCCAGCACGTCCAGTTCGGTTGGCGCAAAGACGCTCTGCAGGCGCTCGCGGATCTGCTCGATGACCGGCCGGGCATGCATCGCCGTGCTCACGCCGCGGGCAGCGTCTTGCGGAACGGCTTGACCGTCACCTCGCGGTAGACGCCCGCCGCGACGTAGGGATCGGCCTGAGCCCAGTCCCGGGCGTCCGACAGCGACGCGAATTCGGCGACGATCAGGCTGCCGCTGAAACCGGCCGGACCGGGATCTTCGGCATCGATCGCGGGGAACGGACCGGCCAGCAACAGCCGGCCTTCATCCTGCAACCGCTGCAGGCGGCCAAGATGCGGCGGGCGCGCAGCCTTGCGCGCGTCCAGCGAGTTTGCGTTGTCGGTGCCGATGATGGCGTACCACATGGCGAGCTCCAGCGTGGGGGATCGGTGATTTCAGGGGCCTACGGTCGGTCGTCGGTCGTCGGATTGTTGTTGTAGGAGCGCACCCTGTGCGCGAACGCTCTTGCGATTGCCCAGACAACAGCCATCGCGCACAAGGTGCGCTCCAGCAACGACAGCGACAGCGACAGCGACGAGCATGTCAGGCCTCCGGGCGCATATAGGGGAACAGCAGCACGTCCCGGATCGAGGCCGAATCGGTCAGCAGCATCACCAGCCGGTCGATGCCGATGCCGAGACCGCCGGTGGGCGGCAGGCCCACTTCCAGCGCGCGGATGTAGTCGGCGTCGAAGTGCATCGCCTCGTCGTCGCCGGCGTCCTTGGCGTCGACCTGGGCCTGGAAGCGCGCGGCCTGGTCCTCGGGGTCGTTGAGCTCGGAGAAGCCGTTGGCGAGCTCCTTGCCGTTGACGAACAGCTCGAAGCGGTCGGTGATGCCCTTGTCACTGTCGTTCTCGCGCGCCAGCGGCGAGACCTCCACCGGGTGCTGGGTGATGAAGGTGGGCTGCACCAGGGTGTGCTCGACGGTCTTCTCGAAGATTTCCAGCAGCAGCTTGCCCCAGCCGTAGCCGGGCTTGACCTGCACGCCCAGGCGCCGGGCGTGGGCCGCCATCGCCTCGCGGTCGCGCAGCTCCCCGCGCTCGATCTGCGGATTGTGCTCCAGCACCGCGTCTTCCATGCTCCAGCGGCGGAAGGCCGGGCCCAGGTCGATCTTCGCGCCTTCCCACTCCAGCCCGGTGCTGCCGATCACCTGCCTGGCGGTGTCGCGGATCACGTTCTCGGTGAGGTCCATGATCTCGGTGTAGGTGGCGTAGGCCTGGTACAGCTCCAGCATGGTGAACTCGGGATTGTGCCGGGTCGACACGCCCTCGTTGCGGAAGTTGCGGTTGATCTCGTAGACGCGGTCGAAGCCGCCGACCACCAGGCGCTTGAGGTACAGCTCCGGCGCCACGCGCAGGTACAGGTCCATGTCCAGCGCGTTGTGGTGGGTGATGAACGGCTTGGCCGTGGCGCCGCCGGGGATGACGTGCATCATCGGCGTCTCCACTTCCATGAAGCGGCGCGCCGGCGCTTCCAGCCACTGGCGCATGAAGCCGATGATCCGCGAGCGCAGCGCGAAGGTGCGGCGCGCTTCCTCGGTGACGATCAGGTCGACGTAGCGCTGGCGGTAGCGCTGCTCGACGTCGGCCAGCCCGTGGAACTTGTCCGGCAGCGGCCGCAGGCTCTTGGTCAGCAGGCGCAGGCTGTCCACCCGAACCGACAGCTCGCCGGTCCTGGTGCGCATCAATACGCCTTCGGCACCGACGATGTCACCGACGTCCCAGCCCTTGAACGCCTCGTAGGTTTCGCCGACGGTGCCCTGGTGGATGAACAGCTGGATGCGGCCAGTGAAATCCTGCAGCTGCACGAAGCTGACCTTGCCTTGTACTCGCTTGAGCACGATGCGTCCGGCCACTTTCACCCGGCGCGCGGCGGCTTCGATCGCCTCGGCCGTCTGGGTCTCCTTGTCGGCGAATTCGGTCTGCAGATCGCCGGCGAAGCTGTCGGTGCGGAAGTCGTTCGGGAACGCGATGCCCTGCCCGCGCAACGCATGCAGTTTTTCGCGGCGCTCGGCGATCAGTTTGTTTTCGTCGCCAGGAGGCGTGGTTTCTTCGGACATGGGCCTATTTCTTCATGGTGTTGCGCAGAGGGTTGCGTACCGCGAGGCGCGGGGCGTAGCGAAAAAAATCACGATCCGCTGTCCACAGCTGACTTACCCCGTGGTCGATGCAGATGGCGGCGATACGGGCATCGTGGACTTGCGAGCCGGCCACATCGGCATCGAGACAAAGCTCGGACAGGGTCATGAGGTGCCCGGTGCTCTCATGCAGCAGTTGCACCTGATCGCTCGACAGCCAGATCGACACGGCTTTCAGCGCCACCGGCAAGGGCGTGGGCGATTTGTAGATACGTCGATTGGTGACGTTGCCGACAAATTCGTGCACGCAGGGCCACGGGATGGCCCAGGGTCGCCGACCGTTGATCAGCGTCGCCATCACAGACAGTGCCGCCTCATGCTGCTCCACAAAGTCGGGACGGTGGGCATACACCATGATGTTGGTGTCGACAGCGATCATCGGCGCCGACTCTCTTCCTTGATCCGGCTCCATGATGCGTCGGCATAAGGCTCGGCCAATCCGACAGGACCATCGAACACCAGGGTTTCTATCGACGCCGACTCGCTCGTTGTCGGCGTGCTCAATACCTGCTGCAGGCCTTGCTCGACCAACGCGCGCAGCGTGGTGCCCTGGCGCCGACTCGCGCTGCGAGCCCGCTTCAACAATGCGTCATTGATTTCAATCGTCGTTTTCATATGGCTTACCCGCATCGATGAATATGGGTACCCATACTATTAACGAGCTGCGCGCCCCGGGTCAAGCATCGCTGCGCTTGGAGCCGGCCTCCAGCCCCGACTTCAGGCTCGCCTCGATGAACTGGTCCAGGTCGCCGTCGAGCACCTTCTGCGTATCGGTGCGCTCGATGCCGGTGCGCAGGTCCTTGATGCGGCTCTGGTCGAGCACGTAGTTGCGGATCTGGCTGCCCCAGCCGATGTCGGACTTGGTCGCCTCCAGCGCATCCTTCTCGGCATTGCGCTTGTGCACTTCCAACTCGTACAGCTTGGCGGCCAGCATCTTCATCGCGGTGTCGCGGTTGGCATGCTGGCTGCGGCCGGTCTGGCAGGCCACCACCGTGTTGGTGGGGATGTGCGTGATCCGCACCGCCGATTCGGTCTTGTTGACGTGCTGGCCACCGGCGCCGGAGGAGCGGTAGACGTCGGTCTTGAGGTCGGCCGGGTTGATCTCGATATCGATGTCGTCGTCGACTTCGGGCGACACGAAGACCGAGGTGAAGCTGGTGTGGCGGCGGTTGTCCGAGTCGAACGGGCTCTTGCGCACCAGCCGGTGCACGCCGATCTCGGTCTTCAGCCAACCGTAGGCGTAATCGCCCTCGACCCGGAAGGTGGCGGACTTGATGCCGGCCACCTCGCCGCCGGAGACTTCCATCAGCTCGGTCTTCCAGCCGCGCGATTCGCACCAGCGCAGGTACATGCGCAGCAGCATCTCGGCCCAGTCCTGCGCCTCGGTGCCGCCGGCGCCGGCCTGGATGTCGACGAACGCGTTCATCGCGTCCATCTTGCCGGAGAACATGCGCTGGAATTCCAGCTTGGCCACCTGCGCCTCGAGCCGGGCCAGGTCGTCGATCACCGATTGCGCGGTTTCGTCGTCGCCGTCGGCCATCGCCATGTCCAGCAATTCGCTGGCATCGGTCAGGCCGGCCGTCAGCGTGTCGATGCCGTTGACGATGGTATGCAGGCGGGCGCGCTCGCGGCCCAGTTCCTGCGCGCGGGCCGGATCGTCCCATACGGTGGGGCTTTCCAGTTCGCGACTTACTTCTTCCAGCCGTTCGCTCTTGCTGGCGTAGTCAAAGATACCCCCTAAGCGACTCGACCCGGGCCCGGAGGTCCGCGATCTGCGCCAGGATCGGATTGGTCTCGATCATGTGGTCAATAACGTGAAGGGTGAAGCCTGCAAGGATAGCAGAGGAAGGCGGCACGCCGGTTCCCCGGCATCGCGGGGAACCGGCGGGCATGTTCCTAGATCGCGTTGGCGTGCACCCCCTTCACCGCGCGCCCGGACGGGTCGGCCGCGTTCGCGAACGCCGGGTCCCAGGCCAGCGCCGCGGGCGAGGAACAGGCGATCGACTTGCCACCCGGCACGGTGGCGGCGCAGGCCTCGCCCGGGAAGTGCTGCTCGAAGATGCGCCGGTAGAAATACGCCTCCTTGGTCGCCGGCGTGTTGAACGGGTAGCGCGCCGCGGCGGCGGCGAACTCGCGGTCCGTCACCTGCTGCTCGGCATGCGCCTTGAGGCCGTCGATCCAGCCGTAGCCCACGCCGTCGCTGAACTGCTCCTTCTGCCGCCACAGGATCTCCCTGGGCAGCGCGCCGTCGAAAGCCGCGCGCAGCACGTGCTTCTCGATTTTTCCTTTGCCGGCCATCTTGTGCGCGGCATCCATGCCCATCGCCACGTCGATGAACTCCAGGTCGAGGAACGGCACGCGCGCCTCCACGCCCCAGGCCATCATCGCCTTGTTCGCGCGCAGGCAGTCGTAGCTGTGCAGCGCGTCGAGCTTGCGCACGGTCTCCTCGTGGAAGG
>JAGWNA010000091.1 GCA_028871555.1 Lysobacteraceae bacterium | reverse complement strand
CGCCACCGCCGTGCTCGCCTTGAACGCGCTGCAGCCGCCGCTGTTGCAGGCCTGCACCTGGTAGGTGTAGCTGCCGCTGGCCGTCACCGTCAGCGTGCTGCTGGTCGCCGCGCCGCTGTAGACGCTGCTCCAGCTGCCGCCGTTGAGGCTCTGCTGCAAGGTGTAGCTGCTCGCCGTGCTGCTCGCCGCCCAGCTCACCGCGATGCTGCCGGTGCTGCTCGCCGGCACCGTGATGCTGGCCGGCGCCGCCGGCGGCAGCAGGACCGTGGTGCTCGCGGTGGCGCTCCACGGTCCGCAGCCGCTGGCATTGCATGCCTGCACGTGGTAGCCGTAGCTGCCGTTGCCCTTGCCGCTGATCGCCAGACTCGTCGCGCTGCTGCTCTGCAGGGTGGTCCAGCTGCCGCCGTTGACCTGCTCCTGCAGCGTGTAGCTGGTCGCCGTGCCGACCGTGCCCCAGCTCACCGTGTAGCTGCCGGTGCCGCTGCTGGCCGGCACGCTCAGGGCGGGCGCGCTGGCCGGCGGTGTCGTGGCGTCCACCGTCACCGCGCCGGACAGCGCCCAGCCGCGGCTGCCATAGACGTTCTTGGCCGACACCTGGTAGGTGTAGCTGCCGCTGGTGGTACCGGGGCGGCTGATCGAGGTCGCCGTGGTGCTGCTGGCGATGGTGGTCCACGCGCCGGTGCCCACGCGCTCCTGCACATCGTAGCTGGTGGCGCCAGCCGGTGCGCTCCAGCTCACGGTGTAGGCGCCATTGACGGTACCGCCGGGGACCGTCACGGCCGGCAATGCCGGACGCACGCCCAGGGTGGCCGAGGTGGTCCAGTACCCGCAGCTGCTGCTGCAGCCCTGTACCCGATAGACATAGCTGCCGCCGGCCTTGCCGCTGAACGTGGCACTGGTGCCACTTCCGCTGCTGACGGTCACCCAGGCACCGCCGTTGGCGCTTTCCTGCAAGGTGTAACTGGTCGCGCCGAGCGCCGCGCCCCAGCTCACGGTGTAGCTGCCGTTGTTCGGGTTGGCATCGAAACTGATGGCGCCGGGAGCCGCCAACTGTACGCTGACGTTGCGGGCGATCAACTTGCTGCCGAGATAGATGAAGTTGGTACTCTGGGCGCTGCCGGGCGCATACTGGTACATCAGCTGGCCGGCATGATCGTAGAAATAGTAGGTGGAAGCACCCCCGCTGGCCGGGGTCTTGGTCACCCGCCGCCCGGATGCGTCGTAGGCATAGCTGTCGTAGCCCACGGCCTGGGTCAACTGGTTCTGCTGATCGAACAGCAGCGACATCCCGTTCTTGCCGGTGACGTTGCCACGGTTGTCGTACAGGAAACTGTCGACCGTGCTGGCCCCGTTGGTGAGACTGGTCAGCTTGTTGGTCGCATCGTAGTTGTAGGTCAGTGTCTGGCCGGCGCTCAGCCGCGTCCGCAGATTGTTGAGCGGGTCATAGGTGTAGGCTTCGGTGCCCCACAGGCCATTCGCCTGGGCATTGGTCAACCGGTTCAGTGCGTCGTAACTGAACGACTTGCTGCGTGGGCCACCGGCCAGATCGGTCACCGTGGTGATATTGCCGTCGGCATCGTAGCCGTAGTCCTCGCTGAGGTTCAGGGTGCTGCCCACGCCGTAGCTGAAGTTGCGCAGCAACTGCCGGGCGTTCTGCTCGGCCACGTAGCCGGCGCCGTTGCCATAGGTAAACCCGGCCACGGCCCCGTTGGGGAAGTAGCTGATGTTGCCGGCATAGCTGCCGACCTGGGTGGCGCGACCCAGCGCATCGGGGACATACGCCACCGCTTCGCTGGTACCCGTGCCTGCAGGGTAGCTCACGGTGGCGAGATGACCGTAGGCATCGTGGCTGTAGCCGATCGTCCAGGGGCTCTGGCCGCTCAGTTGCAACGTTTCGCCGGTAAGCATGCCGCGGTAGTTGTAGCTGCCGTCCCAGACGCTGGTGCCGGACACCACGTGGGTCGCCTGACCGAGCGCGTCGTAGGTGTATTGCGTGCTCTGCGTGCCGCTGGGCGGCGCGATCGTCAGCAGCCGATTCATCGCATCGTAGCTACGGAGGGTCTGGGCGGCCGCGGCGACTTGTTCCTGACCGCAGCCCGTGCCGGTGATGGCCAACCCCTGCGCGCTCCAGACCAGGTTGTTGGCGCTGTCATAAGCCATCACCGTGCTGCCGCTTTCCGGCTCCGTGGTGCGGCACAGGCGGTGGTAACCATCGTAGGTCAGTGTTTTGGTGACGCTGTCGCTTTCGGTGCCGTACAACCCGGACTGGGTGATCGACAGCGGGTTGCCGTAGAGATCGCGTGTGATGGTCTGGGTAATGCCTGCCGGGGCCTGCACCTGGGTCACCGCATCATAGGACGGCTGGTCGAACACCTGGTAGCTGGTGGTGGTGACGTTGCCCTTGGGGTCGGTCACCTGCTGGCGGGCGCCGGACAGATAGGCCGTCGTCGAGGTTAACGTGCCCAACTCGGAATCCTGCTGGGACTGCGTCAAGCGCCCCAGGGCATCGTAGGTTTCATGCGTGCCGGTGGTGATCGCGGACAGGTCCGGCGCACCGCCGACCGGATACGATGCAAAGGTTGTCAGGCCGCGCGAATCAAAGGCTTTTGCCGTGGTGATATCCGAACCGGCGCTACCGATGATCGAGGTATCGGTGAGCAGGGGGCGCAGCATGGCGTCGAACCAGGTGACCTCGCTGTCGTTGCCCGTGGTGATCGTGCGGCGCCAGTGATTGGCCGCGATGCCGCGCTCGGCACTGGTGACATAGGCGTAGGTGAAGGTCTTCGGATACCACGCCTGTTCGTCGCCGCCCGGGTAGTCGATGCGGGAAATGCGGCCCATTGCGTCGTAGCTGTAACCGGTGGTGTGGCCTGCCTGGTCGGTCACGCTGGTGATCCGGCCGGCGTCATCCAGGACAAGGCTCTCACTGGTCTGATCCGGAAAATTGATGAGCTGGGGTTCACCCCGTTTGTAATTGCTCAAGCTCGTGGTATGGCTATTGCCATCCGTGAAGCTGGCCAACTGACCCTGGGCATTGAAACTGTAGGTCTTCAGCAGCTCGCCAAAACGCCAGCTCTGATAGAGCGTGTCGGTGCCCGAGGTATAGCTGAACTTGCTCTCCACTTCGCCGGTTGTGAGATTGTCTCGCTCCTGTGGCAAACCCAGCACCCATAGAGACAGATCGTCCAAGTAGGCCGTCTGTTCCTCGATCGACGACTGCCCGGCAATGTTGTTGAAGCGTTTGGCCCTGGTCGTTCGGGCAAAAGCGTCAAAGGCTTCGTTCTGCAGGGTATAGGTGTCCCCATCCTGCGCTGTCGTCGTTTGCGTCACCGGCAACACCTGGTTACTCAGTGGCGAACTGTAATTGGGGAGTTCCGATTGCCCGGCGATGCCCGGAAACGTTGCGTTCGCCGCGTCGCCGGTACTCATCACGATATTGCTCGTGGTTTTCAATGGATTGCCGGACAGGTCATCCACTTCCGTGCTGAGCAGTTGCCCTTCGTTGCGGGCGTACTGCACGCCAAAGGTGTACTTCGTGATCGTGGTCGGACTGGTCACCACCACGACCTTCGACAAAGCACACCCGGTGCATGAACCCGAAGGCACATAGGGCTGCGCGTTGTTGTTATATGACCACGCCGTCGTGGGCGTGTAGTAGTCACCACTGGGCGCACTATTGTCCTGATAGGTCCATTTTTCCGCCGGCAGCCCGGCGCCGCTGACGGTCTTGGTCACCAAGGCAAAGTTGTCCAGGAAATCCACAACCCACGGGTACTGCTGCAGCGAATTGCCGTTACCGATGCACGACCACGGCACCGAATCGCGATACCGGCGTTGGTATTCAAAATCGTAGGTTGCGGAAGCGCCGGAGGGTGCCCCGATGGAATACACGAACGAGCCGGAATTCGAGGTGGGCTGATATTGACAGTAGGACTTCGGGTGCGGGTCCTGGGGGCCGTTCGGCCATTCGTTCTTTGTTGTGCGCAAGGTTCCCGAGACCACGGCATACGTCCACTGCGAACCATCGGGCAGTGTGACGCTGCTGAGCTGGGGCAGCCCGTTGGAGCCCGTGACATAGGTGTATTGCCAGGTGCCCAGAGGGCTCGTCACCGACTGAATCGTGTCGCCATTCCATGTCAGCGTGATGGTGCGGCCATCGCTGGAGGTAATCTGGGTTAGATGACTGCCGCTGTAGCTGTAGTTGACCCAATTGCCGAACCGGTCCTGTACGTGGGTCGCCAACAGATAGATCTTGTCGCGGAGTACCGGGACCGGATTGACCGTGGTCGAGTAGGCCCAGGCGATCGCGGGAGCGGCCTTGGTGACGGCCCAATTGAAGGTGTAGCTCACACCGCTCGGCGAGACAGCGACAAACCCCTCGCCGGCCAGACCATTTTGCACGCTGCCAAGGCAGCTGATCCGGTAATTGCCCTTGGTGATCCACGGATAGCCCGACGCTGACGCATAGGCCGGCGACTTGGGCTGATTGTTGACAAGCAATTCCTCATCCCCGCCGCCGGGAATGTGCATCTGGTTGCCGCTCCATACTTGCGCGTAAGGGGCGGTACCGGTGGGTGTGCTCCCGCCCGGTATCGGGACTGTGGTGTTCAGGTAATCAACCGTGTCACTGCAACGGTTGTAGCTGCCATTGGAAAGTTGCCATCCATTGGCATCGGTGAAGGTCCCGGCGATATAAGGCACGTCGGCATCCCAGTCGCCGAACCCTCCAATCCAACTGCCGCCATCCAGGCGCTGATCCTCAATCACCCGTCGACGTCTCAACTCCACCTGCAACGCGCTGTTGCCGGGAATGGAGATATCTACCGTATTGAATTCGGTGGCACCGTTGTAAAGGCTGACGCTGTCACCGAAGAGATCGGACGAAAGTGGCGTGACTTCCTGCGCCGCCTTCAGTCGCTTGCCGAACTCCTCGTAAGGATCAACACCGCCATACGTCGACTGCGCATGTGCCGCTACCGCGACCGCCAGGAACAACGCTCCGATCCATAGTGCATGGCGTACTTTCATGACATTTCCCGAAAAGTGGACAGGGCTGCGCTGCGGCACATGGGATCAGGCCACTGCGAAAGTGATGTATCCATGTATGTGAGAAGTCGCCTGGACGCCATCGCACCGGGTTCGACAGCACCTTGGCCGGCGCAGCCTTTTGCAGCCACGTCAGCGGGTATCCAGTAACTGGAAGGATGGAAAGAGAACGCCTCGTGGCATCCTTGCGCAGATCCCGACATCCCTGATCTCCCCTGGCCGAACATTGCATCCGGTAACCCAAGGCTAGCAAGCTGGCTCGGCTTCGGCAATAGGAAAGATCCCGCCTACCCGGCGCGACCTGATCCGGAAGGATCGCCGGCATCGGTCAGACGATGAGGCCTGCCTTGTCAGCTCCACATGGTAGATCCCGCCTTGTACCGCCCGCCGTCACGAAGCCGTGTCGGTGGAGTAGCCCCAGTGGTCGAGCATCGGTTGCAGGATCGGCAGGGCCGGCGCCAGCGCGTCGCGGTAGCGCCCCCAGCGGTTGAGGCCCTTGCGGTTGACCGGCACGATCACCTGGGTGTAGCTCGGCGTCGCGATATAACCCTTGTCGCGTGCGTGCCGGTCGAAGTTCAGCATCGGTGCGGCGTCTTCGACGCCGATGAACTCGGCGATCTTCCGGGTCTGTTCCGGCGTATTGTCCACCAGGTCTTCGTAGCGCGAGACGAACACATTCGCGCCGAACACCTGCGCGTGCTGCAGCCAGCACTCCATCGCCGTCACATAGGCCGTGGCGAGCTTTTCGATCGACGAACACGCCATCGCCAGCACGGTCGAGCGGAAGTTCTGCATGTAGTTGCTGAGCAGCACATCGCAGGGATGGCGCAACGCGAGGATGATCTTCGCCTCGGGAAACAGGCGATGGATCATCGGCAGCCAGAGCATGTTGAGCGGGTTCTTGTCGACCAGCTGCGCATCCCAGCGCCGCGGCACCTTCGTGCACGCCATGCTGACGTAGGCCTTGCGCAGCTCGTCGCAATCGCACTGATCGAGCTTGTGCATGTCCTGCGGAAACCGGAACCCCTGCTCCTCGAGCCGGTCCACCAGGATATTGAAGAACGGCCGTTCGTCCATCGACTGAAGACGCGGATGCGCATCCAGCATCTGCTCCAGCAAGGTGGTGCCGGAACGCGGAAAGCCCACGATGAACACCGGAGACAGCGCAGCGGAGGGTGCGCTGAGGGTGGGCCAGCACCGATAGTCCGCCTCCGTCACACGCCCCTCGGCGGATGGCAGGATCGGCGCACCCGGCGCAAAGCGGTAAGGCACCACGATGCGCATTTCCTCGACCTGCCACGCATGGGCAACCTCCAGCGCCTGCAATGCGGCCTTAAGGTCGCCGAGCTTGTCGCAGACACCGGCCAGCACGAAATAATGGGAATAGTCGCCATCGTTGCGTGGGCCGGCGCGTTCCAGCCATGCCCTGGCCCCGGCCAGATCGCCCTTGCGCAAGGCCAGCATGGCCTGCTGATGCATGATTTCCCGGCGCACGGCGTCATCGCCATAGGCATGACTGGCGATGATTTCCTGCAGCAGCGCCTCGGCACTGTCCAGCCGGTTCACCCGCTCGTACACGCCGGCCAGCAGCAGCTTTGCCTGCAGATGGGAGGGCGACCGGGCCAGCATGTCCTCCAGCAGAAGCTGGACGGTATTGGCTTCGCCCAGCGCCAGTTTCAGACGGGCGAGCTCGAACTGCAGCTCCGCCTCCAGCGGCAGCCATTGCCGCCACGGTTTCAACAATTCGTCGACCCGGTAATCGTCACGGCAGGCTGAGCATGCGTGAGCCGCATGGATCCGGATGGCCGGCGATTGCGGATCGATCGCGAAGGCATCCAGCAGCGTTTCGCGCGCGCCCAGATAATCCAGCTGCTGCATCTGCAGCAGCCCGTAATTGAGCATTTGTTCGGTATTGGCCGGATCCAGCCGAAGCGAAGTGACATAGGCCGCTTCAGCCTCCTTCAGGGCACCCAGATCGCGCAAGGCGGTGGCGTAGTTGCCCCAATGCAGGCTGCTTTGCGGAAACAAGCGGGTCAGCTCGGCATAAGCGGCCACGGCTTCGGTCAGTTTCTGCTGCTGCTGCAGGCTCAGGGCCAGCAGCAGCAGCAGATTTTCATCCTGCGGTCGGGGCTGCAGGTAGAAGCGGGCCAGATGCTCGGCCTCGGCCGGATGACCGGCCTGCAGCGCCGCAACGATTTGCTGGGTAGGTGGTGTAGTCATAAGCCTCAAAAAAAGAGCCGCGCGAGATGACTCGCGCGGCTCGTCAAGCTAAACAACTCTTGGAGGATCTTGAACGATCAGAACTTGACGGTCACACGAGCCCAGTAGTAGCGGCCCTGCAGGTCGAAGTCGCTCGGATCGGTGTTGGCGTTCAGCGTGTTGTTCGCGTACAGGAACGGCGGCTGCTTGTCGAACACGTTGTTCACGCCGAAGTCCAGACGGGTGTTGATCGGTTCGATGTTGTAGCCGATCTGCATGTCGTTGTAGACCGTCGCGCCGTACTTGAAGACGATACCATGCAGCTGGTCCTGAGCGTAATACGTAACTCCGGTCGGGAAGGTATCCTGCGAGGCGTTCTTCGAACCGTTCTGGAAGCGGCCGATGTAGCGCATCCGCCACGAGGCATCCCACGAACCGAGGTTCCAGTTCAGGAAGCCCTGGCCACGCCAGCGCGGGAACAGGCAGACGCCGCCACCACTCGGGCAGGCCGCCGCCTGCGACGAGCCGAACGGCTGGAAGTGCCCGGCATCGTGGTAGACCACGTTGCCCGCCACACCCGGCGCCGTCTCCTGGTCATAACGCTGCAGATAGGTGCCATCCACGCCCAGCGTGAAGTTGCCGAACCAGAACTGCGGCAGCTTGTAGCGCAGCGAGAAGTCCACGCCGCTCGCATCGGTACGGCCGAGGTTGCCGGTCGGCTCGATGATGTTGTTGATCTGGCCTGCATTGACGCTGCCGGCGGGGAACCGCGTGATCAGCGGGCAGTACCTGGAGACGCCGGCATTGCACAGGTTGAGCACGGTCTGCGCACCGATGTTCGTGATGGTGTTGTTCAGGTAGATGCGCCACACGTCGGCGCTGACCGACAGGCCCGGCACATAGCTCGGCGAATAGACCGCGCCGAAGTCGAACGACTTGCCCTGCTCCGGCCCCAGCGGGAAGCCCACGAACTGCGAACCGGTAGCGATGCCCTTGATCTGCTGGCCGGCCTGCACATCCGTGTTGACGAAGCTGCCGTCGGTCGGCACGCCCACGCAGGCCGGGTTGCCGGGGGTGGTGATGCCGTTGCACGGATCGCTGCTGAGCTTGGGCGCGTCGCTGACCGCCGAGCCGAACACGTTGCTGATGGTCGGCGCACGGTACACGTCGGACACCGTGCCGCGTAGCATCAGGTCGTTGATCGGGCGATATTCCAGCGCGATCTTGACGTCGTTGGTGCTGCCGAACGAGCTGTAGTAGGAATAACGGTCGCCCAGCGTCACGTTCAACGCCTTGATGAACGGCAGATCCTGCAGGACCGGGATGAACAACTCGCCGTAGGCCTCACGGACGAAGTACTGGCCGCTCAGCGGCGATGCGCACTGGCTGCCCAGCGTGCAGTTGAGGGTGGTCGGATCGATCAGCAGCAACGGATCGACCGTGCTGCTGGTGTACTCATGCCGGTAATCCGCGCCAAGGCCGAGCTGCACCGTGCCGGCCGGCAGATCGAACAGGCCGCCGTTGAAGTCCACCGAGTAGATTTTCTCGATCGCGAAACTGTTGCTGATCGCCGGCACGGCGGCGGCCTGCAGGGCCTTGACCGAGTTCGGGTCGAACATGTTGAACGGGTTGAACGGCGTGCAGCCGGCAGCGCCCGAATCGCACACCACCTGGCCGGTGGTCGGATCGAGGTGGGACGGCCCGAGGTCGGCATTGAGCTTGTCCTGGTTCGGCAGGCCGCGGGTGATCAGGTTCTGCGAGAAGTGGCCGTAACTGAAACCGGCATCCCAGTTCCAGTCCTGGTTGAACAGGGTGAAATCGCCCTTCAAGCCGGCATGGATCTGATCGGTGCTAGTGCCGTAGTTGGCGCTGCGGTTGCCGGCCGAGACCAGGCGCACGCGGAAATCGTTCTGTCCCGGGCCGAAGTTGACGCCCCACGGATTGTAGTAGCTGTCCTTCGAGATCATGCCGCCGAATGCCGAACCGAACAGGGCCGGCGCGAGCTGGAAGCCCGACGAGGTCTTGTTGTGGTAGGCATCCATATAGGCCGTCACGTGCTCACCCAGGTTGTAGGTGCCGTTGACGAACAGGCTGGTGCGCTCCTGCGGCGTCTGGATCAGGTTGACGCTGGCGTAGTTGTACTTGTCGGCGCTGGTGAAGCAGTGATAGTCGGTCGCAATATTCTGGCCGCTGGCACCGGTATTCGTAACGACCTTGTTGCCACCATTCGGGCAGTTGTACAAGGAAACATCTGCGGAAGGCAGCTGGGTGCGGCCATGCGCGATGAACGTCGAACCGCCGATGAAGCTGTAGATCGGGGTATGGGCACTGCCGTAGATCGACACCGCGTTCTGCGAGAACTTGCGGTGGCTGGCCAGCACGCCATCGGTCTTGTTGTAGTCGATGCCGGCGACGATGCTGCCCTTGTCGGAGGTCTGGCCGAAGGTGAACTGTACGCCACGCGAGGTGCCGTCGCTGCGGTCGGACTTGCCGTAGTTGGTCGAGAGTGTGGCGCCCTGGTAGTCCTTCTTCAGGATGAAGTTGACCACGCCGCCGATCGCATCGGAGCCGTACACCGAGCCGGCACCGTCGGTCAGCACTTCGACGCGCTCGATCATGTCGGCCGGGATCGAGTTCGGATCCTGGTTGATGATGCGCTTGCCGTTGATCAGCAGCAGGGTGCGCTGGGCGCCCAGGCCGCGCAGGCCGACCGTGGAACCGCCGGTGCCGCCGCTGTTGTTGACCTGCGGGTTGGTGTTGCCGCCGGTGACCGCCGGCAGATCCTGCAGGATGTCGCCCAGGGTCAGCTTGCCGGTCGCCTTGATGGCGGCGGCATCGATGGTGACCACCGGGTTGGACGTCTCCCGGTCCACACGACGGATGTGCGAACCGGTGCCGACCACGGTCTGCAGCGTCTTG
>JAGWNA010000017.1 GCA_028871555.1 Lysobacteraceae bacterium | reverse complement strand
CCTGACTTACGTAGTTCGCGCGCCAATGCTTGCTCTCCGCCGTTTCGGTAGCCGCATCATCGCAAACCAGCGTGTCGCGCATGCGCATAACTTACTGATTTATTTGACAACTCATAACTGAGGATGAGGCATATGGGGAATCAGGAGCGGTCTTACAAACTGGTGCGGCCAACGGGCGAGGATGCCCGAAAAACGCTGAGCGAGGGTGAAAAGACGTTTGTTGTCTTCCTGTATTTCTATCACCTGCTCCGTGGTAGTACAGCGGAAGCCGGCGTTACCGAGGATCGCGTCGTCGTGTTCGACGATCCGGTTTCAAGTTTGGACAGCGACATCTTGTTCATCGTCAGCAGCCTGATCCGGGAAGTTTGCGCGGAGACTCACGCAAACGCCGGGCGTATCAAACAAGTGTTCGTCTTTACCCACAACGTATATTTCCATCGTGAGGTGACGTTTCGGCAGGGGTCCAACGGCGATGCACGTGCGGATGAATCGTTCTGGGTGGTACGCAAACGTACTACCGGGTCCACAGTCGAGGAGCACCGCAAAAATCCGATCAAGACATCCTACGAGTTACTTTGGCGTGAGGTACGCGAAGCCGATCCCTCTGCCCCAGGTTTGGAAAACACCTTGCGCCGGATTCTGGAGTACTACTTCAAAATCATTGGTGGCAAGTCGCTCGACCAGATTTGTGAGAAATTTGACGGCCAAGACAAATTGATCTGCCAATCTCTGATTTCTTGGGTGAATGCGGGTTCACACAACATCCTTGATCCGTTCTACGTGACCCCGAGCGATGTTTCGACGGCAAACTATCTGCGGGTCTTCCGAATGATTTTCGAAAAGTCTGGGCAGACTGGGCATTACTTGTTGATGACACACAACGACGCCGCTGGCCTCCATGAGGGCTAGGTTGTTGCCAAATTATGGGACAGCCCCAGTGAATAACAGCACACACTTGCGATCACCATCCAACGCTACTCAGGCTGACGGCCTGTGAGCGCAGACGTTACCGAAGCGACATGCGTTCGCTTAGCTGCATTTGGCGCGCCCAGCCACTGGGTCGAACAGCCACCAGATCTCTTGGAAGCAGACAGTCGCCACCGGCAGCAAAGGGTCGACTTCAGCCCTCCGCAGCTTGCCCGGACGTTATCGGGTCCGCAAGGGCAGCCATGGTCAACACCGCCCATTGCATCGAATTGCATTCGACCCAATCGGGCAGCGGCAGTCAGCTTTGGACGGTGGCGCCGGCGCACCTGCTCCGGGTGGCATGCCGCGTTATCTCAGCAGATGCGAGGTGAGGTATGTCACGAGGAAAACGAAGATGCCGATTTCGCCGTACATCCATATCCGGCCTTTTCGGCGTTCGATAAACGTCAGCCTCTGGTCACGACGTCGGTCTGCTGCCTTGTACGAACGGTTCATCCGGTTTGTCCTTCTGACAGGCGTTGATCGGGTTCGGCGGGTTTGGCCGGTCGGAAAGTCGCCATTCCCCTGGGTGCCCGTCCGGCAGCCTGCGGGATCGTCGCGATCCGGACTGTCGACGGGCCGGACAACGTTACATCCCTGGAGCCGTGGACGCCACGAAAGGCTGCGCTTGAAGATCCGCCACGGGTTGGCTGCCGCAACTTCGCAGCTTGCCCGCGCTCCTGGCCGCTCGGAGCGAATGACTGTGCACCCGCGAGCCGTGGTCCGGTTCCGGGCCTTAAGGAGGGGCGCACTCTTGACATGCTTTCATATTTCCATAATTCTAAAAATATGAAAGCATCCGATGCGCTTGCCAGCCTCAACGCGCTGGCCCAGGAACATCGCCTGAACCTGTTCCGGCTGCTGGTGCAGGCCGGCGATGCGGGCATGGCGGTCGGCGAGCTGGCCGAGGCAACCGGCCTGGCCGGTGCCACGTTGACCAACCACCTGCACATCCTGCGTCGCGCCGGCCTGGTCAGCGACGAACGTCGTGGCCGGGTCATCCAGTGCCGCGCGAATTATCCGCAGATGAATGCGCTGCTCGGGTTTCTCACCGACAACTGCTGCGCCGGATCGGGCGCGCCGTCCGATTGCGTTGCCACCCGATCATGCAAACCACCCAGGAAAACGCGATGAAACGCTTCCATGTCCATCTGAACGTCGATCGGCTCGACAGCAGCATCCGCTTCTACACGATGCTGTTCGGCGCCGCGCCCGGCGTGGTCAAGCCCGATTACGCCAAGTGGATGCTGGACGACCCGCGGGTCAATTTCGCGATCTCGCAGCGCGGCGGCCGTGCCGGTGTCGATCACCTGGGCGTGCAGGCCGAGGACGAGGCCGAGCTGGCGGCGATCGGGCAGCGGTTGCAGGCGGCCGATGCGCTGGCGCTGGCGGAGCAGGCGACGACCTGCTGCTACGCGCGCTCGGACAAGTTCTGGGCCGAAGATCCGCAGGGCGTGCGCTGGGAAAGTTTCCGCACCCTGGGTGAAGCGGCCACCTGCACCAGCGCATCCGCCGATGACGGGCAGGGCGCCGGTGCGGCCTGTTGCGGGCCTGTCGCCATCGCCGCGGGCGCCACCGCGTGCGGTCCGAAAGCATCCGGCAGCTGCTGCTGAGGCCGTCATGTCTGCAAGAATCCGCAACGTGCTTTTCCTGTGCACCGGCAATTCGGCGCGCAGCGTGATGGCCGAAGCCCTCCTCAACGTGCTCGGGGCGGGGCGCTTCAAGGCGTTCAGCGCGGGCAGCTTTCCCAGCGGCACGGTGCAGCCGATCGCGGCCGAGCTGGCGCGCATGATCGGCTATGCCGAGCCGCTGCGCAGCAAGAGCTGGGACGAATTCGCGCAGCCTGGCGCGCCGCCGATCGACATCGTGATCACCGTCTGCGACAACGCCGCAGGCGAGGTATGCCCGATCTGGCCCGGACATCCGGTCACTGCGCACTGGGGCGTGCCCGATCCGGTTGCCGTCGACGGCTCCGGGGAGGCGCGCCGGCGCGCTTTCAAGTCGGCCTGGATGATGTTGCGCCAGCGCATCGAACTGCTGCTGGCGCTGCCGCTGGACAAGCTCGATCGCCTGGCGACCCAGCACGAGCTGCGTGCGATCGGCCAGGTGGGGAGCGCCGATGCGCGCTGAGCCGGCGGCGACGCTGCCGGTACGGCCGCCGATCGGTTTCTTCGCGCGCTACCTCAGTGTCTGGGTGGCCCTGTGCATCGTCACCGGCATCTCGCTGGGGCAACTGCTGCCGGGTGTGTTCGCGCTGTTTGCCGGCGCGCAGTTGCAGCACATCAACCTGCCGGTGGCCGTGCTGGTCTGGCTGATGATCGTGCCGATGCTGCTGAAGGTGGATTTTGCGCAGATGGCCGGCGTGCGCCGGCAGGTGCGCGGCATCGGCATCACGCTGCTGGTGAACTGGGCGATCAAGCCGTTTTCGATGGCGCTGCTGGGGTGGCTGTTCGTCCGCCACGTGTTCGCCGCGTGGCTGCCGGTGGCGCAGCAGGACTCCTACATCGCCGGGCTGATCCTGCTGGCCGCGGCGCCGTGCACGGCGATGGTGTTCGTGTGGTCGCGGCTGTGCGGCGGCGAGCCGAATTTCACGCTGGCCCAGGTCGCGCTCAACGACACCGTCATGGTGGTGGCGTTTGCACCGATCGTGGCCTTGCTGCTGGGCGTGGCATCGATCCATGTGCCGTGGGGCACGCTGCTGCTGTCGGTGGTGCTGTACATCCTGCTGCCGGTGGCGATCGCGCAGCTGTGGCGCGGGCATCTGCTGAGGCGCGGGCAGCAGGCGCTGCAGCGCGTGCTCGAACGCATCGATCCATGGTCGAGCGCGGCGCTGCTGGCCACGCTGGTGCTGCTGTTCGGTTTCCAGGGCGAGGCGATCCTGGCGCAGCCGCTGGTGATCGCCCTGCTGGCCGTGCCGATCGTGATCCAGGTCTATCTCAATGCCGGCATCGCCTACGGGCTCAGCCGCTGGGCGAAGGTGCCGCATTGCGTGGCGGGACCGGCCGCATTGATCGGTGCCAGCAATTTCTTCGAACTGGCGGTGGCCGCGGCGATCAGCCTGTTCGGGCTGCGCTCGGGCGCCGCGCTGGCGACGGTGGTGGGCGTGCTGGTCGAGGTGCCGGTGATGCTGTCGATCGTGCACATCGTGCGGCGCACCGGGCCGTGGTTCGGCGAAGCGTCACGAGTCGGCGGCAGGGGCTGATCGCGTCGAGGTGGTTGCCGGGGTGCCGGATGCGGCGTCGCGCCGGGTTATGCTCACCGGCACCACCATCGTAACGCGCGTTGCGCAGGCGCATCGCCCGGCCGCGCGGATCTGCCAGGGGTATGCCATGAACACGCGCCGACAGTTTCTTGCCAACGCTCCGCTCGGCCTGCTGGGCCTGACCGTCGCCGCCCGCATCGAGGCGAAGGACGGTGACGAAGTGAAGCCGCCGCCGGGCACGCCGGGGGCATTCAATACCGCGCCCGCGGTCGGACCCGCGGTCACGCCGGCCACCTTCGCCGAAGCCGGAAAGCTGGCACAGACAGCATTGACCGATACCCAGCGCGCGATGGCAGCGGCCAGCTGGCGCACCTCGATGGCGGGCATGCTCGAACGGCGCACCGGGCCGCGTACGGTCGCGCTTGAGGCGAGCCTGGCCCCGGCCACGGTGTGGGATCCGGTCCTGCCCGGACACACGGCAGGACCGGCGCGCGACCGCTTCGTCGCCAGCGCGGTCAAGGCCGGTCCGCTGCCGGCGCGCGAGGAGGACATCGCCTTCGCCCCGGTGACCCATCTCGCGCACTGGGTCCGCACGCGCAAGCTCAGCTCGACCAGGCTCACGCAGATCTACATTGCGCGCATCAAGCGCTTCGATCCCCGGCTGCGTTGCGTCATCACCCTGCTGGAGGAGCACGCGCTGAAGCAGGCCGCCCAGGCCGATCGCGAGATCGCTGCCGGTCGGTATCGCGGCCCGCTGCACGGCATTCCCTGGGGCGGCAAGGATCTGCTGGATACCGCCGGGATCCGCACGACTTATGGCGCCGAGCCGTTTCGCCACCGCGTGCCGGACACGGACGCGGCGGTGGTCCGGCGCCTGAACGAAGCCGGCGCGGTGTTGCTGGCCAAGCTCAGCATGGGTGCGCTGGCGCTCAACGACATCTGGTTCGGTGGCCAGACGATGAACCCGTGGCTGCCGCAGGAAGGCTCTTCCGGTTCCAGCGCCGGTCCCGCTGCCGCCACCGCGGCCGGCCTGGTCGGCTTTGCCATCGGCAGCGAAACCGGCGGCAGCATCGTCAGCCCGTCGATGCGCTGCGGTGTGACCGGCTTGCGTCCGACCTACGGCCGCGTGCCGCGCACCGGCGCGATGACGCTGTGCTGGACACTGGACAAGCTCGGCCCGATGGCGCGTTCGGTCGAGGACACCATGCTGGTGCTCAAGGCGATCGGCGGCCCGGACAGCGGTGACGTTGCCAGCGTGCCGAGCCGTCTCGACTACGATGCCGCAGCCCCGGTGAACGGCCTCAGGGTGGGCTACTTCCCGGACTGGATGAAGGATGCATCCGCCACCGATGTCGACCGCGCCTCGCTGGCGGCGATACGCCGGCTGGGGATGAAGCCGACCGCGGTATCCCTGCCGGACTGGCCGTACGATTCGCTCAACCTGATCCTGTTCGCCGAGGCCGCGGCGGCGTTCGAGCAGCTCACCTTGAGCGGCAAGGCCGACGAGCTCACCATGCAGGTGCCCGATGCATGGCCCAACCTGTTCCGCGAGGCGCGGTTCCTGTCGGCGGTGGATTTCGTCCAGGCCGACCGTCTGCGACGCAAGGTGGCGGTCGAGATGGCGCGGCTGATGTCGAGCGTGGATCTGTTGCTGGTGCCGTCGCTGCGCGACGAGATGCTGGTGATCTCCAACAATACCGGCCAACCGTCCTTGACCCTGCGTACCGGTTTCGTCGAAGTGTCGCAGGCGCGCAGCGACTGGGCGCCCGACCCGCGGCACCCGCTGCCGACCTTCGCGCCGCCACGCCGCGTGCCCTACGGCGTGACCCTGATCGGACGCCTGTTCGAGGAGGGCACGATCGCCCGTGCCGGTCTGGCGCTGGAGCGCGGGATGAACGTGGCGGACGAGCGTCCGCCGGGTTTCTGAGTCTGGCCGGCGCCGGTTGCCGCTGTATCATGGATGCCTGTTTCCCCACCCGGCATGGTTCGATGCCTGACACCGATCCGCTCACCTTTCGCGACGCCGAAAGCGTCGATGTGCCTGCCATCGTCGCGCTGGTGCAGTCGGCCTATCGTGGTGACGCCAGCCGTGCCGGCTGGACGACCGAAGCCGACCTGCTCGATGGCCAGCGCATCGACCCCGAGGGCGTGCTCGAGATCATGCTCAAGCCCGCCAGTCGCGTGCTGCTGGCCGAGCGCAACGGCCGGCTGATCGCCTGCTGCCAGATCGAGAAGCAGGGCGACACGGGCTACTTCGGCATGTTCTCGGTGGTGCCGGGCGAACAGGGTGGCGGGCTGGGCAAGCAGGTGCTGGCCGAGGCCGAACGTCTGGCGCGCGAGCAGTGGCAGTGCCGCGCGATGCGCATGACGGTGATCGAACAGCGCGGCGAACTGATCGCCTGGTACGAGCGCCGCGGTTATCGGCGCAGCGGCGAATATCAGCCGTTCCCGTACGGCGACGAGCGTTTCGGCACTCCGCGCCGCAACGATCTGCGCTTCGAAGTGCTGGTCAAGCCGATGGCCGGGGAAACGGCATGAACGGCTGGGTGCGGGTCGCCACGCGCAGCGAACTGCTGCCGGGCGAATTCAAGCTGGTGTGGGATGGCGATACGCCGATCGCGGTGTACAACATCGACGGTGCGCTGTACGCGGTCGAGGACACCTGCTCGCACGACGGCGGCGACCTGGCCGGCGGCGAAGTGTTCGGCTTCGAGGTGGAATGCCCGCGCCACGGCGCGCGCTTCGACCTGCGCAACGGCGCGGTGACGAAGCCGCCGGCGTACGAGCCGATCGCGAGTTTCCCGGTGCGCGAAGAGGGCGGCCTGATCTGGACGCGCGACGACCGGTAAGGTCGCCGCGGCGATGCCGGTCACAGGTGGTACACGAACGCCAGCGATTCGGACAGCTGGGTGGCGGAACCGAATCGGGTGACCAGCGGGCTGGCGGCGGCCTGGCCGAGCAGGCGTCCGTAGACCAGCGCCAGCGCGACCCCGGTGTGCCGGCTGGTCGGCACGAACAGGTCGTATTCCAGCGAAGCAAGCTGGCTGCCGGCACCTGGTCGCCAGGCAGGGACGCCCAGCGCGACCGCCTCGCTGGGGCGGATGCCGAAGAAGCGCGTCATTGCCGGCGCGTTCATCGCCTGCCAGCGCAGCGCAATGGAATGCTCGAGCAGGCCCGTCGATGGCAGGTCCCACTCGGCATACAGGTCGAGGTAGGCGCCGGCACCGTTGATGTCATGGCTCAGGTCGACACCTGCGTCGAGCGATTCGCCGAGCTGCCATTCCAGATAGCCGCCCATATTGATGCGTGGCGGCAGCGACGCGATCTTGCCGCCGAGCACGCCCAGGTCATCGCGCAGGCGCCCCCACTGGTAATTGCCATAGATGCCGCCGTGCAGGATGGGACCGTGGAGCAGTTCGACCTGCAACCCGTCGAGGGTGGAAAAACTGCCGTGGCCCGGCCACTTGAAATACAGATACGGCACCGGTTCGCTGCGATCGTCGTTGGCCCCGGCCCAACTGGGCATGCGCTGTGCGCCCGCACCGAACGCCAGTGAGGGCGTGGCGGTATCGGCCATGCCGGGCGGCGAGCACAGCACGCAGGCGAGCAGGCATGTCGACAGCAGCACTCGATGCATGCGGGAAGAACGGCAGGGGCGCAAAAGGCGGATCATGCTGCAGCAGTATATATATTGGGCGCACCTCGAATAACCCGATTCGCAGACACCCCGTTCGCTGTCAAGCGATTTCAGTGTCGTGCAGGAGCCCGCTCGCGGGCGATGCTTCTGCTCTGAATGCGGTCGGAGAGATCAAAGCAACGGCATTGTCCGCAAGCGGCTCCACGTGCCGAGAGGTGGCGTGGCATGCCGCTCAGCCACCGTTCGGGAATGGGAAAGGACGCCGAAAGGCAGTCTTTCTAACCTGCATGCCACCGTTGAACCGAGTGTGTTGCTGATGCCCGTATCCGGCTGGACCATCCTGTGTGATTTCGACGGCACCATTTCCGTCGAGGACGTGATCGATTCGCTGCTGGACCGCTTCGGCGGCCCGGGCTGGGAAGTGCTGGAGCAGGATTGGCGCGCCGGCCGGATCGGCTCGCGCGAATGCATGACCGGTCAGGTCGACCTGCTCGAGATGACCCGCGCGGAACTCGACAGCCATCTGGCCGGATTGTGGATCGATCATGCGTTTCCCGGTTTCGTGGCCAGGGCGCGCGAACTGAACGTGCCGATCCGCGTGGTCAGCGACGGGCTGGACTATGCGATCCACCAGATTCTCGGCCGCTACGGGCTGGACGATCTGCCGCTGGCGGCGAACCATCTGGCACCGGCCACGCCGCCGAAGCAGTGGTTGCTGACCTCGCCGTTCCAGGCCGACGGCTGCCGCAGCGGCACCTGCAAGTGCGCCTGCGTGGCGCAGGCCCGCGGCACCGGTGCCAGGACCTTGCTGATCGGCGATGGCGCATCGGATTTCTGCGCCGCCGACCGCGTCGATTTCGTGTTTGCCAAGCATCGCCTGATCGAACATTGCCGCGCCGTCGGCATCCCCTACGTGCCGATTACCGGCTTCGAGGATGCGCTCGAGTTTCTGCCCAGGCTGCTCGACGGCAGCCTGGCCAGCCATGGCCATCACGAGCCGGCAGCCGTCCAGGCCTGATCGGCCGCATCGATTCTTTTTTCGTCGTTCCTCTTCTGGCCCCATTTTTCCCGGACTCATTCATGAAAATCGACAAGACCGCCGCCGGCTTCATCGACGACGCGCAGCTGCTCGCCGACGAGGCGAAGTACAGCTCGTTCGGCGACACCGTGCATTATGTCGACCCGCCGAAAATCTTCCGCCACGGCCAGGGCAGCTACATGTTCGACACCGCCGGCACGCCGTTCCTCGACCTGCAGATGTGGTATTCGGCGGTCAACTTCGGCTACGGCAACCCGCGCCTCAACGACGCGCTGAAGAAGCAGATCGACGTGCTGCCGCAGGTGGCCAGCCAGTACCTGCACCAGACCCGCATCGAGCTGGCCAAGACGGTGGCGCTGGACGCGAAGAGGAAGTTCGGCCTCGACGGCCGGGTGCACTTCAACGTGGGTGGCGCCCAGGCGATCGAGGATTCGCTCAAGCTGGTGCGCAACTTCAAGAACGGCAAGAGCCTGATGTTCGCCTTCGAGGGCGGCTACCACGGCCGCACCCTGGGCGCCTCGTCGATCACCTCCAGCTACCGCTACCGCCGCCGTTTCGGCCACTTCGGCGAGCGCGCGATGTTCCTGCCGTTCCCGTATCCGTTCCGCCGTCCCAAGGGCATGACCGCCGAGGAATATTCGGACAGCTGTGTGAACCAGTTCGCGCGCCTGTTCGAGACCGAATACAACGGCGTGTGGGATCCGAAGACGAACCAGTGCGAATACGCGGCGTTCTACGTCGAGCCGATCCAGGGCACCGGCGGCTACGTCGTCCCGCCGATGGGCTTCTTCAAGGGCCTGAAGAAGGTGCTCGACCAGTACGGCATCCTGATGGTGTCCGACGAAATCCAGATGGGCTTCTGGCGCACCGGCAAGCTGTGGTCGATCGAGCACTTCGGCGTGACCCCTGACATCGTGGTGTTCGGCAAGGCGCTGACCAACGGCCTCAACCCGCTGTCGGGCCTGTGGGCGCGCGAGGAGCTGATCAATCCGACGATCTTCCCGCCGGGTTCGACCCACTCGACGTTCAACTCCAACCCGCTGGGTACCGCGCTGGGTCTGGAAGTGATCAAGATGGGCTACGAGCTGGACTACGAGACCAGCGTGCCGGTCAAGGGCGCGCACTTTCTCGACGGCCTGCGCGAGCTGCAGAAGCGGCACAAGGAAATCGGCGACGTCGACGGCCTGGGTCTGGCGCTGCGCGCGGAGATCTGCACCGACGACGGCTTCACGCCGAACAAGGCGCTGCTGGACAGGATGGTCGACATCGGTCTGGCCGGCGACCTCACGCACGACGGCAAGAAGATCGGCCTGGTGCTCGACGTGGGCGGCTGGTACAAGAACGTGATCACATTCGCGCCGTCGCTGGAGATCACCCACGAGGAAATCGACCTGGCGATCAGCCTGCTCGACCAGTTGCTGACCAGGGCCAAGAAGGGCTGAGGTTGGACGATTGGCCGGCGGCCGCCCTCCCGTAGGAGCGCACCCTGTGCGCGAATGCTCTTCGCGCGAAAGCTCTTGTGCCGGCATGGACGAAGAGCATTCGCGCACAGGGTGCGCTCCTACGGGCGCGACGTTCATGGTTCAAGAGCATTCGCGCACAGGGTGCGCTCCTACGACGGGGGCGGCGTTTTCAGGGCGCGCGTTTGAGCGCCAGCACCGCGTTGAGCCCGCCGAACGCGAACGAGTTGCTCAGCGCGGCACGTACCGGCATCGACCGGGCGACATTCGGCACGTAGTCCAGGTCGCAGGCCGGGTCGGCCTTGTCCAGGTTCGCAGTGGGCGGTACCACGCCGTCGCGCAGTGCGCCGATCACCGCCACCAGTTCCAGCGCGCCGGAGGCGCCCAGCGCATGGCCGTGCATCGATTTGGTCGAGGACACCGCAAGTCGATCGGCATGGGGGCCGAACGCGAGCCGGATCGCCTTGCTCTCGGTGGCGTCGTTGGCCGCCGTGCCGGTACCGTGGGCATTGATGTAGTCGACGTCCTGCGGCGCCAGACCGGCATCGGCCAGTGCCTGGGTCATCGCGGCGGCGGCGCCGACCGCGCTGGGCATCACGATGTCGGTGGCGTCGGCGGTCATGCCGCTGCCGGCCAGTTCGGCCAGGATCACCGCGCCACGGGCCTGCGCATGCTCCAGCGATTCCAGCACGAAGATGCCCGCACCTTCGCCCAGCACGAGGCCGCGGCGATTCGCGCTGAATGGGCGGCAGGTGTCGTCGGCCAGCACGCGCATCGCTTCCCATGCGCGCAGCGCGCCGTAGGTCAGGCAGGCCTCGGTACCGCCGCTGATCGCCGCATCCGCCAGTCCGTAACGGATCATCTGCACGGCCTGGATGATCGCGTGGTTCGCCGAGGCGCAGGCGCTGGCAACCGCGAAGGTCGGGCCGCGCAGGCCCCAGGCGATGCTGATCTGGCTGGCCGAGGCGTTCGTCATCAGCCGCACGATGGTCAGCGGATGCGCGCGCTGTGCATTGTCCGCGTAAAGCCGCCGGCTCTGTTCGTCCTGGGTGGTTTCGCCGCCGACGCCGGTGCCGACGATCACCGCCGTGCGCAGGCCGAGGTCGCCCTGGCTGAAATCCAGCCCCGATTCGGCGATCGCCTCGCGCGCGGCATGCAGCGCGAATTCCGACGTGCGGTCGAGCAAGGGCAGGGTGCGCTCGTCGATGTTCGCCGCCGGATCGAAACTGGCCGGCACTTGCGCGGCGATCTTCACGCGCAGGCGGCCGGCATCCTCGTGCCGCAACGGGCCGATGCCGCTGCGGGCCTCGCGCAGGCCTTGCCACAGCGTCCCGGCACCTACGCCGAGGGGGCTGATCGCTCCCATGCCGGTGATGACTACCCGGCGCGTCGACAGGTTGGTCATCCGTGGTTTCCTTCGCCCGCCGCCTTGTCGTCGAGCGCCTTCTGCACCGCCTCGACCAGGCTGCTGGCCGTGTCGCTGTCGAAATTGGCGCCCTGCTGGTCGGGGAAGGTAATGTTGAAGTGCTCCTCGATGTCGAAGATCAGTTCGATCGCCTCCAGCGATGCAATGCCCAGATCCTTGAGTGTGGATTCGGGTTTGACGGCCGCCACGTCGATCTTGGCCTGCCTGGCGATGATCTCGAACACTTCTTGCTGGGTCGCATCGTTCATGACGAGTGGTTTCCTGGTGGAAAACAAGATTTCATGCACCTTCTAGTCTAGGCAAATTAGCTTACCCATGCCTTTCATCGCCCAATTGGAACCGGATGCCCTGCTTGGGGCTTTCATGGCACATCCGCCGATCGGCTTTACGGTGGAGCGCTCGCTGCAGGGCATGCCCTGCTTCGTCGCGCCGTTCAACCTGCTGACCACGGCAGACGACTCGCTGCGCCGGCGGATCAGCGCACTGCCGCTTTATCGCTACTGGGGGCGCCTGCTGCAGTGGCGCACCCGCTTTGCCGGTACCACGGTGTCGGAGTATGCGCCGCTGCCGGCCGGCGTTGCACCCGAGGCACTGGCTTGCGGGCTGAAGACGGCATACGGGCGGGAATGCCGGCTGCTGATCGTCAAGGATATCGCGCAGGATTCGCCGTTGCTGAACGATGCCGAAAACGCGTACGCGCGCGCATTCGCCAGCGCCTGCGAAGCCGCCGGGTTCGTGCTGCTGGAGGGGCAGGCGCTGGCCTGGGTGCCGATCGATTTTGGCTCGAACGACGAGTACCTGGCGCGGCTGTCGTCCAGCCGGCGGAAGAACATCCGGCGCAAGCTGCGTTCGCGCGCGCAGCTGGAGATCGAAGCGGTGCGCACCGGCGATCCGCGTTTTCGCGACGAGGCCACGCTGGCGGCGTTCCATGAGTTGTTCGACAATGTCTACGCACAAAGCGAGATCCACTTCGACCGCTTGAGCGCACCGTTTTTCCGCGCCGTGCTGCAGGACGGCGACAGCGGCGGGGTGGTGTTCGTGTATCGGCATGCCGGGCAGATGATCGGATGGAACCTCTGTTACGAACACGGCGGCAAGCTGATCGACAAGTACGTCGGCTTCGCCTATCCGCAGGCGCGCGAGCACAACCTGTATTTCGTCAGCTGGATGCACAATCTCGACCATGCGCGGCAGCAGGGCCTGACCCACTACGTGGCCGGCTGGACCGATCCCGAAGTGAAGTCGTTCCTGGGCGCGCGCATGACCTTCACCCGGCATGCGGTATATGCCCGCAACCCCTTGCTGCGCGCGCTGCTGCGCCGTCTGGGCGGTCATTTCGAAAGCGATCGCAGCTGGCAGGCCGCGGCGGGTGCCACCGATGAATGACCTCGCGAATCGACCCGTGGTGCTGGATATCGATCATTCGGTCGGACCGCTGCCCGGCCGGCTGGTATTGCCGCTGGAACACTGGCAGGAGTCGCTGCGCTTCGCGTGTTCGATGGCGAGCATGCGGCGTTTCCGCACGATACTCGACGAGTTGCTGCCGGCCGGACACGGCACGGTACTCATGGGCAGCGGTGACTTCCATCACCTGAGCTGGCCGCTGATCGCGCGACTCCGGTCGCGCACGCCGTTTCAAGTCGTGGTGCTGGACAACCATCCGGACAACATGCGATTTCCGTTCGGCGTGCATTGCGGTTCATGGGTGCGCAAGGTGGCGATGCTGCCGCAGGTCGACCGTGTGCACGTGCTGGGCATCACTTCGGCCGATATCGGCGCTGGCCATGCGTGGGAGAACTACCTGACCCCGTTGCTGCGCGGCAAGCTGACTTATTGGTCCATCGGCGTGGACACCGGCTGGGCGCGCCGGCTCGGGTTGGCCCATGCGTTCCGCGGTTTCGACACGGCCGAGGCGCTGGTCGATGCGTTCGTCGAACGCGAGCGCACGCAAACCGCGCCGAGCTATCTGTCGATCGACAAGGACGTGTTCGCGCCCGAAGTGGCGCACACCAACTGGGACCAGGGCCGCTTGCTGGCGCATCACGCGCTGGCGCTGATCGGCAGCCTGCAGCACGGACTGGTCGGCAGCGACATCAACGGCGAGGTCTCGCATTACCAGTACAAGAGCTGGTGGAAACGCAGGCTGTCCGCGCTGGACGAGCAACCCGCGATCGACCCGGCCATGCTGGCCGACTGGCAGGCGCAGCAGCATGCGTTGAATCTGCAATTGCTGAAGGCGATCGCGATCCGCTCGCGCTGATTCAACGCAGTGCCGCTTCCAGCACCCCGCAGATCGCCTCGAAATCCGCGTCCGTCATCCACGGGCTGTTGCTGATGCTGAGGCTGCGTGCGGCGAAGTCGCGGGCATGGGGTACCTGCTGCGCCGGCACCACGCCGGCCAGGTAGGTGTAGTCGGGCAGGGCGTGGATGTACAGGCGGCTGACGCCCAGGCCGGCTTGCCACAGCTGCGCCAGTGCGGCGTCGCGGCGCTGCTGGTCGGGCAGCAGCAGCAGCAGGAATGGCCAGGTGCCGTTCGCGCCGGGCGGATCGTCGAGTACTGTGATGCCGTCGATCCGGTGCAGCCGCGGCCGGCGTCGTTGTGCCTGCGCCGACAGCTGGTCGAGAAACGCCGGGAGGCGGGCTGCGGCATGCGCGCCGACGGCCTGGCGCCAGCGGCCGACCCGATGCAGCGGCACGGTCAGCGGGAAATCGTCGCCTACCGCACTGACCGGATCGCCGCGGCGCAGCGCGCGGCGCAGCGGGTTGCCGTACGCCAGCCGCAAGCCGTGCGGGCGATACAGCGCAGCGTAGCCGAGCAGTTCCACGCTGCGGCGCCATTCCCAGCCGATGCTTCGCGGCACGATGCGCGCGGCGGTGCGCGCGAGCCGGTCGCGCAGCAGCGGATCGCGTGCCAGCAGCAGGCCGCCTTCGTAGATCGACAGCCCCTTGCCGGCGGCAAGGCTGAAAAAGCCGACGTCGCCGAGCAGGCCCACGCTGCGGCCGTCCTTGCGTGCACCCAACGCCTGCGCGGCATCTTCGATCACATAGGCGCCGACCGCGCGCGCGACGGCCAGCGTGGCGTCGACATTGGCGACGCGGCCGCCCAGATGGGTCGGCACGATCGCCAGCGTATGTTCGTTGCAGGCGCCCTGCAGCGCGGCCGGATCCATGTCGTAATGGCCGGCGCGCAGATCGCACAGCTTCACCTCGAGCCCGGCCCGGTGCACCGCGATCGCGACCAGTGGGCAGGTGAAGGCGGGGATCACCACCTGGCGGCGCAGCGGTTGCAGCTCGCGCAGCGCAGTCAACGCGATCAGCAGGCTGGCCGTGCCGGAGCATTCCAGCTGCAGCGGCGGCGTCCCCAGTTGCGCGGCGACCTGTGCGGCGAGGGTTGCGGCACCGGGCAGCAAGTCACCTGGCCGCAGCGGCAGGCCGGCAGTGGGAGGCAATTCGTGGCGGCGGCGGGGCAGCATGCGAGCAGCTCATCCTGCGCTCAGGCGGCGGGTTCCGGCGGGTGCTCGCGGCTCTCGGCCAGGCCCAGGCAGACGATGCCGGCGATGATCGCGATCGCCCCCAGCACGCGGGGAACGGTGAGGTGTTCGTCGAACAGCCAGACTGACAGCAGCATCACCGAGACCACTTCCAGATGCGAGGCGGCGAATGCCGGGCCGATCGGCGCGTGCTTGAGCAGGCTCATCCAGGTGAAGAAAGCGCCGACGTAACCGACGATCGCACCGTACACCCACGGTTGGCCGAACACGCGCAGCAGCCACGCCACGCTGGCGGCCACCGGCAGCGCCTGCGTGCCGGCGTACTTGAAGCTGATCTGCGACAGCGTGTCGAAGCCCATCAGCAACAGGAAACCGAACAGATAGAAGCGCCTCATCCGGCAATTCCCACGATCGTCACGCCGAGCGTCACCAGCAGGATCCCGATCACCCGCAAGCGGGTCAGTCTTTCGCCGAACAGGAAGCGGCCGGCGACCATGATCGCCACGATATTGATCGAGCCCAGCAGCACGCCTTCGGACAGCGGGATCAGCGACAGGAAGGCGATCCAGACCAGGAACTCGATCACGTAGCTGGCGATGCCGAGCCACAGCCACGGCCGTGCGGCCATGTGTTTCCAGCGCGCCAGGCCGTCACCGGCCAGCGGACTGCCGGCGGCGGCCTTGAACGCAAGCTGGCCGCCGGTGTCGAGCAGGACGTTCAACAGCCACAGGCCGGCGACCAGGCTGGAAATGGAACCTGTTGCCGGCAGCATCAGGCGGCGATGCGCTGCTGGGGACGGGCCGCGGCGATGTTGTCGAAGAACGCGGCCGACCGGTCGATCAGGGTGCGCCGCTCCTTATCGATGGTGATCATGTGATAGCTGTCCTCGAGCAGCAGCAGCTCGGTCGGCGCACTGACTTCACGCATCACCAGTTCGGCGTTCTTCAGGCTGGCGACATCGTCCTCGCTGGCATGGGCCACCAGGCACGGTGCGGTCACTTGCGGCAGTTGGCGCCGGACGTCCGCGGCCAGTTCGTGCATCTCGGCCAGCGAATACCATGGATTGCCGGGCAGGCCGGCGGCGGCGCTGTCGCCGCCGAGCATCGCCGTGCTGACCTGCGTGCGCAGGCGTTCGTCGCGGATGCCGTAGGGCGGCTGTTCCATGAAGCTGCGATGGCGGCCGATGCCGAGCTTTTTCAGCAGCGGCAGCAGGAACGACAAGCGCGCCGACCACGGAATGCTCCAGCCGTCATAACGGAAGGTGGCGCCGTACACGCCGACGCCGGCAATCCGGTCCGGTTGCTCGGCGGCCAGCTTGAGCGCCAGCAGGGCGCCCATCGACAGGCCGCCGACGAACAGGTGGTCGACCTTGTCGAGCATTTCGGCGGCGGCCTTTTCGACGCTGGCGTACCAGTCGCGCCAGCCGGTGGCGAGCAGATCCTCGGTATTGCCGCAGTGGCCGGCCAACTGCATGCCGTACACGGTGAAGCCGGCACGGTTCAGGCCCTTGCCGAGCAGCCGCATTTCCATCGGCGTGCCGGTCAGACCGTGGATCAGCAGCACGCCGCTGCGGCCACCTTCGAAGAAAAAGTCAGTCTGCTGGATCACGTGTCGGCCCTGTGCATGGGTAAGCCGCTGCCGGTCGGATCGCAGCGGCTCATGATGGGTCGCAGGTTCGCAGACTGCGGTTTCCTCAGTCTTTCGGGGCCTGGCCGGCGAAAAAGCGCACTATCACGCGCTGGCCGATGCGCAAGTCCTGCGGCTGGTCGAACGCGAGTACGCATTCCACCGAGCGGGCATTGGCGCGGATCTGCGGGTCGTTTTCCAGCGTGGAAGGCCCGTATACCCGGCCGATCCGCAGTACGTGCGCGCTCCAGTGTTGCGCCTCGCTGTCGCTGTTGGCGACTACCTCGGCATGCATGCCCGGCTGGATCGCTCCGGCAAAACTCTCGTTGAGTTCGGCACGCACGATCCGCGGTTTTTGCGGCAGCAGGGTGAACAGCGGACCGGACGAGGGCGAGACGCTGGCGCCCGGCTGCGCCGAGACATGGACCACGTAGGCGTCGAACGGCGCGAGCAGGCTGCGCTGCTTCAATTCATAGCGGGCTTCGGCCAGTTTCTGGCTGGCCATGTCCAGCGCTGCGCGGGCGGATTCGTGCTCGGCGTCGAGCTGTGCGGCGGCTTCGCTGGCGTCGTCGGCGCTCTGCCCATCGCCGGCGCCGGCGGCGACCGCGGCGGCAAGCCGTTTCGCGCGCTGCCTCGCCGCAGCCTGCCTGATCTCCAGCAGCTTCAACTGTGCCTGCGCCTGCTCCTGCTGTGCCTGCGCGGCATCTACCGCCAGCCTGGCCGGCTCGATGTCCAGCGCAGCCAGCAGCTGGCCTTTCCCGACGTGATCGCCTTCGTGTACCGCGACCCTGGCGAGGGTGCCTTCGCGCGGCATCGAGAGTGTCAGCAACCCTCCTTCGATATCGACTCTTCCGCGCGCCACGGCGGCGTATGGCGAGGCGGTACCGGCCGCCGTGCCGGCGGGCGCCTGGGCCGGCTTCGAACAGGCGGCCAGCAGCCACGGCACCGACAATGCGAGGCAGCCGAGGCGGATGAGGCGGGTCAGTCGATCCGGCATGGCGGCACGCGAATCACGCGAATGCAGTGGCATGGGGAAAACGGGCGGCGTCATGACTTAGGTTCCCTTGCTGTCGTTGGTCGGCACATGGGTGCGCCGGTCGCTGAGAATACGGCCATCTTCCATCGCCAGTACGCGGTCGGCATGGACAACGACACGAGGGTCGTGGCTGACGCACAGCACCGTGGTGCCGTGCATGTGGGCGATCCGGTGCAGGATGTCGATGATCATCTGGCCATTGACGGAGTCCAGCGCGCTGGTCGGCTCATCGGCAAACAGCAGTTCCGGTTCCTTGGCCAGCGCGCGGGCGATCGCCACGCGCTGCTTCTCGCCACCGGACAGTTCGGACGGGCGCAGTTTCATGCGCGGCGCCATGCCGACTTCTTCCAGCGAGCGCCGCGCGCGCGCGCGCGCCTCGTCGCGCGACAGGCCCATGTGGTTCAGCGGCAACTCGACCTGTTCGAAGGCGCTCAGCGCAGGGAACAGGTTGAAACCCTGGAATACGAAACCGGTGTGCTGCAGGCGGAAGTGTTCCAGCGCGCTCAAGTCCAGCTGACCCAGCTCGCTGCCCAGAGCCAGTACCCGGCCGCTGTCGACCTTCTGCAGGCCGCTGAGAATCGCCAGCAGCGTGCTCTTGCCGCAACCGGAGGGGCCGGAGATCAGGGTCAGCTCGCCGGCCTCGATGCGCAACGAAAAATTCTCCAGTACCTGCGTGTGCAGTTTCCCGGAGAGAAAGGCCTTGCTGATGCCGATCGCTTGCAAGGCAGGAGGAGTGGCGGCCTGGCTGGCCGCGGCAGGATGGGTCATCGCGGCTACCTCAACAGGGTGGCGGGATCGGCGCGGCGCAGACTGCGCATCGCGGCCAGGCCGGAGACGGTGGCCAGTCCCATGACCAGGGCGACGCAGGCGAGCGCCGCCGGCAGATTCAGCACCACCGGCACGTCCTGGCTGTGTGCCAGCAGCATCAATACGATGCCCAGTACCCCGGCGCCGAGCAGACCCAGCGCACCGACCCAGAATGCCTGTTCCAGCACCACCCGGCGCAGTGCCGCGACGCCCACGCCCAAGGCGTTGAGGGTGGCATATTCGCGCATCGAGCCATTGACTGCGGCAATCAGGGTCTGGCTGGTGATCACCGCTCCGACCAGGAACACGATGCCCGCCAGAAACAGCACGCCGGCGCCGGCGCCGGTGTCGAACATCCAGTAGCGCACCGATATACGGGCGAAATCCCTGGCGCTCCACGTCGTATAGGGACCGAACGCGGTATCGCCGCGCAGGCGGGCGGCGACAGCATCGGCCTGCTTCGGATCGCGCAGCTTGGCCACCAGATAGGTTGGACCGGTGTCGGACGGATCGCCGTCCAGCTGGCGTGCGGTACTCAGCGACGTCAGCACGTTGACTCCACCGAGCGCCCGCAGGCCGCTGCTGATGCCGACCACGGTGACCTGATGGCCGTTGATGGTGGCGGTCTCGCCGATGTCGACGCCCAGCTGATCCAGTACCGAGCGATCGACGATGACCGCATCCGGTTCCGCCAGCCGTGCGCGCAGGGAGGGCAGCAGGGCCTTGGAGAACATCAGGCCTCCGGGGCCGGGATCGATGCCGGAAACGAACACCGAAATGCCGCCGGTTTCATGCGGTCCGCGCCAGTCGCCGTCGACCCAGATGTACGGCTCCACACGCTGCACGGCCGGGTCCATCAGGATGCGCGATTCCACATCCGGGTCGATCGTTCGCCCCGAGCCCACGTTCTGGGTGCCGGGATAGCCTATCCATACATCGGCCGATGAGCCGGTGATGTAGACGCTGGTGCTGCCGAAGATGCCAAGCACCAGGGCGAGCTGGAGCAACTGCAGCAGGCCGGCAAAACCCACCGCCAGCATCGCCGGAAGAAAGCGCCGCCATTCGTAGACCAGGGTCTTGCGCGCGAGGGCAACCATCAGTGGTTCGCCTCGCTGGGTGCGATGGAGGTTGCCGCGGTTGACGCTGCCGCTGCCGTCGGAGATGCCTTGGGTGCTTCGGCCGGCGGCAACGGGGCGCCGCCCAGGGCCTTGAACAGTGCCGCATAGGCCAGGCTGTGCGCGGCACGGGCGTCAGTGAGTTCGATCGCTGCCTGATCGGCAGCGATCCGGCTTTCGGCAAGATCGAGCGGGCTGCTCAGCCGCAGGTCCACCCGGGTCCGCACGGCCCGGTCGGCGCGCTGCAGGGCTTGCCAGGCAAGCATGCTCTGCTGCTCGCGCTGCTCCTGCTGCTGCAGGCTGCCGAGGTCGGTTTCGACCTCGGCCACGCCTTGCAGCACGGCTTGCCGATAGGCCAGCAGGGCGGCCTGCAGTTCGTGTCCCTTGGCATTCTTCACCGCCCGCCGCATGCCCCAGTCGAACAGCGGGATATTGAGCACGGGGCCGAAGGAACCGATTGCATTGGGGGTGTGGGAAAGCCTGCGGTTGTTGATGACCTTGGCGGACCAGACATACGATGCGCCCAGCCCGATGCTGGGGTACATGTCGGCATTGGCGATCGCCAGTTCACCGGCGATGCGCAACACATCTGCCTCGGCCCGCGCGATTTCCGGGCGCGTGCGCAGCAGTTCGGCCGGGGTGCCGGCGAGCTGCCATGTCCCCAGTTCAGGCTGCCTGCCGACCTTGAGCCAGGCTGGATCGGGGCGGTTCCGGCCGAGCAGCACGGCCAGTTTCCGGGTACTGGCATCGATCGCCTGCCGTGGGGCGGCAAGCGATGCCTCGGATTGCGCATAGGCCGCCTGCGCCCGGTCGACCGTGTCGGGCGAAACCAGTTGCAGCCGCTGGCGCACTTTCAGCATTTGCCACTGCTGCCGCCGGACCTGGCTGATTTTTGTCAGCAGGTGTTCCTGCTGCTGCGCGGTGCGCAGTGCGATCCATTCGCGCACGACTTCGGCCACCAGCGATACCTGCGCGGCGCGCAGGTCGGCCACGCTGGTGTCCAGTGCGCCCTGCGCTTCGCGCCGGGTGCCTTCGGCGCGGCCAAACAGCCCCAGTTCCCAGGTGGCGTCGAAGCCGGCAACAAAGTAGGAGGCCGTGGCGTCCGGGTCGATCGGGTTGTCGGTTCGCGCAGTCAGTGCCGGCAGGTAGCGTGCGTGGGCATGACTTTGCAGCGTGCGTTCCGTGCGCAGTCGTTCGACCGCCTGGGCCACGTCGAGATTGGCGGCCAGCGCGCGGTCGACCAGGGCATCGAGTTCGGGGTCGCCGAAGGCATGCCACCAGCCGTGCAGGTCGGTCGGCTTGGCCGGTCCGGCGGCTGTGGCGTGCTGCCACTGTGCGGGCAGCGGCGGTGCCAGTCTGGGCAACGGTGCGGCGCAGCCGGCCAGTGCGCCGATCAGAATGCCGAACAGGCAGCCGCGCAGCGGCTTGCCCCGATTCGTCACGTTCAAGATGCGAAATGGCACGGTGTGCATGTTCCCATGGCGATGATTCGGCGCAGATGCGCCCGGTTCCTATCGGTGGTGGCCATCGTCAGGTCGTTTCCGCGGAGGAGTGATCCGCCCGGATTGAAGGCGAAGGGTGGCAACGGGGTATTTTAATCGATCAAGGGTACAGGCAGGTTGCATCGAAATGTCGCCGCTTGATCTCAGGCCGGTATCGCTGCTGGCGGAAAATGGACATCAACGATCAGTCCGTGTTCCTCGCCAAGCCGGTAAGTCACTTCGGCATGGTGCCGTTCGGCGATGCGCTGGACGATCGCCAGACCCAGTCCGCTGCCTTCTTCGCTGGTGCCCGGGGCACGGAAAAAACGTTCGCTCAGGCGCGGCAGCAGTTCCGGCGGCACGCCCGGGCCATTGTCCTCGACACTGAGGCTGGCGCCGCCGTCCGCGCGAGCGTGCAGGCTGACCGTGACGGTACTGCCGCGGCCGGCGTAGCGCAGGCTGTTGTCGATCAGATTGTCCAGCAGGCCCTGCACGGAAGATGCGTCGCCGAGAATCTGCAGCGGTTGTCCGGGTCCCTGGTAACCCAGATCCACGCCTGCGCGCAGTGCCTCGTGCACCCGCATCGAGACCGCGTCGGGAACCAGTCGCGCCAGATCCAGCACGGTGCGATCCACGGTGTCCGCAGGTGTCGCCTGGGCGCGGGTCAGCGCCAGCAACTGCGATGTGGTGCGCGCTGCGCGCTGGGTCAGGCGGTGGATGTGCGAGAGCGCATCGGCCACCGTCTCCGGCCGGGGGTCGGCCATGGCGCGGTCGACGTGCAGGCTCAATCCGGCCAGTGGCGTGCGCAGCTGATGCGCGGCATCGGCGATGAATCGGTCATGCAGCGCCAGCATGCTGCGCAAGCGCTCGAACAACGCGTCGATGGTGCGGGTCAGCGGCAGGATTTCCTGCGGCACGTCGGGGGCCCCGATCGGAGTCAGCTCGTGCGTGCGCGCCGCCAGCCGGCGGGTCAGCGGATCGAGCACACGCAGGCCATGGTTGACGCCGAACCAGACCAGCGACAACACGCAGACGATCAGCAGCGCCTGCATGAGGGTCGCCAGCAGCAGGATCTGCCGGGCCTGCTGATGACGGTCGCGCAGGGTTTCGGCAACCGTGATCGTCAACGGATCGCCGGGGTCGTTCTGCGGAGCGAGCTGGACCGTTGCCGCACGCAGGTTCTGCTTGTGCAGCCGGGTATCGTACAGCGTCGGCATGGCACCGAGCTTCGGTGCATGCGGCAGCTGCGGCAACTGCCCGTTGCCGGCCAGCAGTCCGCGTCTGGCGCTGGTCACCGTGAAATAGCTGCGGCCATCCGGGGTGTATTCGAGCAGAAACCGGGCCTGTGGCGACAATTCGCTGCCGAACTTGTTGTTGCCGAGCATTTTTGCCAGGGTCAGCGCATCGCCGCTCAAGTCGTTGTCATGCACCCGGTTGGCGTAGTTCAACGCCACGCCATAGGTCAGCAGCGCGTCGAGCAGCAGCAGCGAGGCCATCGGAAACAACAGGAAGATCAGCAGGCGGCGGCGCAGGCTGGGGCGCAGGTGGCGCAGACGCGACGGGCTCATGCCGGATCGGCCCCGGAGTCGCCGGCTTCTTCCAGCAGGTATCCCAGGCCACGGATCGTGCGTACGCCGGTGCCGCTGCCTTGCAGTTTGCGACGCAGGCGGTGGATCGCGATGTCCAGCCCGTTGTCGGTCAGGTCCTGGTCCCAGTCGCACAACGCCTCGATCAATTGCGCACGGCTGGTGACGCGCTCGGCACGCAGCGCCAGTGCTTCGAGCAGGCCGAATTCGCGTGCGGTAAGTTCCAGTGGCGTGCCGTCGACCCAGGCGCGGTGGCCGGGCAAGTCGAGCCGCAAGCGGCCCAGCTGCAATTCCGGCATTCCCTTGCTGCTTGCCCTTCGCAGCAGGGCACGCACGCGTGCCTCGAACTCCGATAGTGCGAACGGCTTGACCAGATAATCATCGGCACCCAGGTCGAGTACGCGGATACGTTCAGGCAAGCCGTCGCGTGCGGTCACCACCAGCACCGGCAGGCCGGCACCGCGGCTGCGCAGGCGTCGCAATACTTCGCTGCCATCGAGCATGGGCAGCCCCAGGTCCAGCACCAGCAGGTCGTAGCTGTGATCGCGCAAGGCCGCATCGGCCAGGTTGCCGCTGGACACGTGGTCCACGGCATGGCCACCATGTCGAAGCGAGGCGCAGATGCCTTCGGCAATCGATGGATCGTCCTCGGCGAGCAGGATGCGCATGATGGATTCCGAACGACGGGTGGACGCGCAGTTTAACGGGTGGGCTGGTCAAATCTGGGTAAAGCGCCCATGCGTTTGCACCATCGCGGCGAACCGGCATCAGTGCCGCCACCGGATACTGCGGCAATACGCTTGAAGGCCAGGCCCGGGTGCCGCGAAAACCTTCGATGAATGATCAGGAATGTTGTGCAGGTTGTTGATATGAAAACTTGGTCATGTGCCGCATTCCAGACTCATGCCCAGGCGGTACGGCGTTCGCGGTGCGGTGGGTAATATGCAAACACATGGCTGTGGCTGCCGAAGAAATCCATGTTCTCGATGTGCTCGCCGCCTAGCCGCTCGGCGACGCGATCGGAAGCCTCGTTGCCGATACGTACCAGACTGATCACGCGCGGCGCATGCAGCCTGCTCCAGGCGAAGTCGAGCACCGCGGTGCCGGCTTCGGTTGCATAGCCCTGGTGGCGATGTTCCGGCTTGAGCATCCAGCCCAGTTCCAGATCGGGCCAGCCGTCGGGGTACATCAGGCCGGTGCGGCCGATGAATTCGCCGCTGGCCTTCAGCTCCAGTGCCCACATGCCGAAGCCGCGCAGTTGCCAATGCCCCAGCAGCATCGCCAGCGAACGCCAGGCGTTGGTGCGGTCCAGGGGCTGGCCGTCGCCGATCCAGCGGGTGCTTCCGGGGTCGGCCAGCATTGCGGCGTAGTCGTCGAAATGCTTTTCGGTGAGTGCGGTAAGGCGCAGACGCGCCGTTTCAAGGGTAGGGATATCAAACATCACAATCAGCGTCGGGTGGCATCCAGCAAGCTGGCCAGGGCACGGGTGCTGCCGGCAAGGCTCTCGAACCAAGTCAATCCGATGATTATCTCACCTGTGACCGAATCGACAAAATCCTCGGCTTCGCCCGGCGGCAGCAGGTGGCGGTAATCCACCGTGATTTCCGTGCCGGCAGGGAGTTCGGCCAAGGCGAACACGAAGCCGAGGTGCCATAGCCCGTTCGGCGTGAAGCTGTGGTTGATGTAGCACTCGTCCGGCCAGTCGGGCGACAGCGTGTAGCGATCCTCGAACCAGCGTGCACTGGCATGGAACTGGACGCTGAGTTCCGTTGAACCGATGATTTCGGCAAGGCCGAACGTGCGGTCGATACCGTCGGGTGCCGTGATGATGCGCCCCGCCGGCACGGCCTCATCAAGGAACAGGCCCTTGCCCGCACCACGGATGGCGGAAGCGGCAACGTGGTAGCGCGGAAGAATCATGGTGTCGTGGCGGCGTGGCGGGCGCGCGAGTGTAACGCAAGCGGCGCGACCTGTCCGGAGCGCGCCGCCTGTCGGTCTCCGTGATGGGGCGTTTCGCCCGATTATTTCCCGGCGACGGCCTTGTGGCGCGGGTGCTTGCTGGTGCTGGCGGGCACCGGCATTTTCGCGGCGTCGCCGGCAAACAGGATCGCGGTGCGGTTGCGTTCGAGCGTACCCTTGCCGAGTCCTTTGATGTGGGCCAGGTCGGCGACTTTCTTGAACGGCCCATGGACGTCGCGCCAGGCCACGATGGCCTGTGCCCGGGACGGGCCGATGCCATCGAGAGACCGGGCGATGGTGGCGGCATCGGCCGTATTGACGTTGACCGGCGTGGCCGCGAACAGCCATCCCGGCATGCCGAGAATCAATGCGGACGCGAGTACGGCAAGTTTGCGGGACATGACCTTCCTCCTTGAAATGTGATGGCGGCATTCGGCTGCCGCAGACCCACTGTGCGCCGAGGCGATCGATGATGCAGTCGGTGCCGCCGCAAGGCTGGCGTGCGTGGCTGTCGCAGGCGGCTGTGGGTTTTCCCTGATACAAGCTGAAGCGTTGCCGGAACGCACTGTTACAATTCGCGTTCGATCTGATTGCCGGAATTCAACCATGGATACTGCCCGCCTTTCCCGTTTCGTCAGCCGCCTGTGGGATGACGAGATCGTGCCGCAGCTGGTCGAGTACATCCGGATACCCAACAAGTCGCCGATGTTCGACGCGCAGTGGGCCGAGCACGGTTACATGGATGCCGCCGTTGCGCTGATGGAAAACTGGGTGCGTTCGAAACTCCCGGGGCTGCCCGGCGCCACGCTGGAAGTGGTCCGTCTGGAGGGGCGTACGCCGCTGATCTATATCGAGGTACCTGCTCTTGGCGCGGACGCCAGGACCGCCACGGCGGGCCAGGCTGCCGATACGGTGATGCTGTACGGCCATCTGGACAAGCAGCCGGAGATGACCGGCTGGGCCGACGGGCTCGGCCCGTGGACGCCGGTGATCAAGGGCGACAAGCTGTATGGCCGCGGTGGCGCCGACGACGGCTACGCGATCTTCGGTTCGCTGGCCGCGCTGCTGGCGCTGCACGAACAGGGCGTGCCGCATGCGCGCTGCGTGATCATGATCGAGGCCTGCGAGGAATCGGGCAGCCATGACCTGCCGTATTACGTCGATCACCTGGCCGCGCGCATCGGCAGTCCGTCGCTGGTGGTGTGCCTGGATTCGGGCTGCGGCAACTACGACCAGTTGTGGCTGACCACCTCGTTGCGTGGCATGACCGGCGGCAACCTCACCGTGCAGGTGCTGGAAGAAGGCGTGCATTCCGGCGACGCTTCCGGCGTGGTGCCGTCGAGTTTCCGCATCCTGCGCGAGCTGCTGTCGCGGCTGGAAGATCCGGTTACCGGCCGGATCAAGCCGATGGAGTTGTACGTCGACATCCCGGCCGAACGCATCGAGCAGGCGAAGCATTCGGCCCAGGTGCTGGGCACGGCGATCTACGACAAGTTTCCGTGGGTTCCAGGCATGCAGCCGGTCGGCACGGACCTGGCCGAACTGGTGCTCAATCGCACCTGGCGCCCGCAACTGGCGGTGACCGGCGTTGGCGGCATGCCGTCGCTGGACAGCGCCGGCAACGTGTTGCGGCCGCAGACAGCAGTGAAACTCAGCCTGCGCATACCGCCGACGCTCGACGGCGTCGCGGCGGGTGGTTTCCTCAAGCAGTTGCTGGAAAAGGATCCGCCGTACGGAGCCAGGGTCACCTTTGCGACGGAAAAGGACGGCAGTGGCTGGAATGCACCGGCACTCTCGCCCTGGCTTGCGCAGGCAGTGGGCGAGGCCTCGCAGCATTACTTCGGCGCGCCGGCAACCTTCATGGGCGAGGGCGGCAGCATCCCGTTCATGGGCATGCTCGGCGAAAAATTTCCGCAGGCCCAGTTCCTGATCACCGGTGTGCTGGGGCCGCATTCCAATGCACATGGCCCGAACGAGTTCCTGCACATTCCCACCGGCAAGAAAGTCAGCATGGTGGTGGCCGAGGTCGTGGCACGCCATCATCAGCAAGGCGCCCGGGCCTGAACCCGGTGATTTTCGGATGAGTGCCGGAACCGACGACCTCGCTGCGCGGTGGGCGCAAGTCCGCCGGCGCGTCGACGATGCCTGCCGCGAGGCCGGTCGTGCGCCGGCAGAGGTGACCATCCTGCCGGTCAGCAAGACCTTTGGCCCGTCGCTGATCCGTACCGCGGTTGCCCTGGGCTTGTACCGTTTCGGCGAGAACAAGGTGCAGGAGATTCGCGAAAAATCCGTGGCATTGGCCGATTGCGGCATCGACTGGGTGATGATCGGCCATCTGCAGACCAACAAGGTACGCGACGTGGCGCGGCTGGCCAGCGAGGTGCAATCGCTGGATCGGCTTGAGCTGGCACAAGCGCTGCATGGGCAACTGCAGCAGGCAGGCCGCGAGATCGACGTGCTGGTGCAGGTCAAGACCTCGAACGAACCATCCAAGTACGGTCTGCCGCCCGCGGAACTGCCGGCATTCCTCGACGCCCTGCGCGAGTACGACACCTTGCGGGTGTGCGGCCTGATGACGCTGGCGGTCCACTCTGCCGAGGCCGATGAAGTGCGCGCCTGTTTTCGTCTGCTGCGGGTATTGCGCGATCAGGCAGTGGCGCAAGGGCATGCCCTGCCAAGGCTGTCGATGGGGATGAGTGACGATTTTCCGCTGGCGATCGCCGAGGGCGCCACCGAGGTGCGTATCGGTTCGGCCATTTTCGGCGCACGCGCCTAGCAGCCTGTCGGCCCCCCACGACGGACAGGTGGCGCCTGTCCGACCAGTCGATCCGTTTCGCGAACAGTGCGAGCCGCAGCCCTTCGACTGCGCTTCGCCATGCCTGTTCCGAGCCCGCCGGCGGGCTCGGAACGGACCATGGTGTAGAGGTATTCGCATGCCGGACCAACAGGTTGTGCGGGTAGATGGGCAAGCCTTGGCTTCTGCCCATGGTTTTGTAAACGACACAGTTCAATTAACTTCGATCGAACATACGTGCGGCGCCTTCTTGTTATCTTCACGTCTTGGTCACGTCATCGGTTCTGCAGGCGACCAACCCCGCGAACCGAACCCAGGGATCCCCCGCATGCCAATCAAGCGACTGACTGCACTGGCCGGTTTTTTCATGGTATTGCTCGTATCCGGACCGTTGCATGCCGGAACCGGCAAATTCGCCGATGTTACGTTGATCGCCAAGGCTGCGCCGCAGCCGCTGAGCCAACTGCCGGTGTTCAATCCTTCGCCGATGTTTGCACAGGCGGCCGTTCCCGGGCATTTCGGCGTGTTGACCGCGGGCAGTACAGGAGTTGCCGTGGCCGGCGCGACGAGCGACGGCTCCAGCACACGGGTCGCCGGGGACGGACAGGCCCCGGCCGTGGGCAACGTCACCGATCTGCGCAAGGCGCTGATCGCGCTGGCGATGCAGTTGCGTGATATCCGTTATGTGCGCGGTGGGCACGACCCTTCCACCGGCTTCGACTGCAGCGGTTTCGTGCGCTATGTGTTTGCCCATGCCGTGGGCATGCAGCTGCCGGCCGATTCCACCGCGCAGTTTCTGGCCGGCCTCAAGGTCAAGCGTGCGGACATGAAACCCGGTGATCTGGTGTTCTTTCATATCCGCGGCAGACGGCGCATTTCGCATGTGGGGATCTACATCTCCGAGGGCCGTTTCATCCATTCGCCGGCCACCGGAAAGTCAGTGGAGATTTCCAGTCTCGACGATGCCTACTGGGCCAGGCATTTTGTCGGTGCGAAGCGACCGGAAGCCCTGGCACTGGTCGCGCGCGACGGCTGAGGCAGGCAACTCACAACTCGAGCCGTGATATTCGAAAGCCGCCGACGGGCGGCTTTCTGATGGACGGGGTCTGCCTTGTGCTGCAAGTCGCACCCATCACGCCGACGGCGGATGAACGATTTTCCGTGATCCTGGTCAGCGTGTGGGCACTGTCGCTGCGGCAACCCCCATGTCCGGCGATCGCATCGACCGCCCCGCCGTTGGCGAGTACGGATCACAGTCGCTACGCTTGACGTTTGTACTTCGGAAACAGCCTGATGCCTTTCAATCTGCCGCCTGTGACGCGCAATCTGCTGATTGCGAACTTTGCCGTTTTTCTGCTGCAACAGGCGCTGGGCGACACCATGCTGCAGTATTTCGCATTGTGGCCGTGGGGGCCGGATCAGATATTCCAGGCGAGCCAGGGCCTGGTGTCGATCGGCTTCCGGCCATGGCAGGTGGTCACCTATGCATTCCTGCATGGCGGATTCCCCCACATCCTGTTCAACATGTTTGCGCTGTACATGTTCGGCGGAACGATCGAGCGCACGTTCGGCGCGCGCAACTTCACCATCTACTATTTCGTCTGCGCGATCATCGCCGCCGTGGCGCAACTGATCGTGGTGCAGTGGTTCACCCACGGCTTCTATCCCACCCTTGGAGCCTCGGGTGCGATCTTCGGCCTGCTGCTGGCGTTCGGCATGTTGTACCCGCACGAGAAGGTCATGCTGATCTTCCTGCCGGTGCCGATGCCGGCATGGCTGTTCGTCACCGGCTATGCCGTGGTGGAACTGGTGATGGGCGTAACCGGTACCGAGGCCGGCGTGGCCCACTTCGCGCATCTTGGTGGCATGCTGGGCGGTTACGCGCTGATCGAATACTGGCGCGGACGCCTGCCGCTGAAGCCGAAACGGCGCCTGCTGCGCTGACCTGGAAACTGTAGGAGCGCACCTTGTGCGCGAAGGGCTCGGCGGAAAACGGGCATCGCCCACAGGGTGGGCTCCACAAGATACGGCCTGCCTGCCGTAGGAGCGCACCCTGTGCGCGTATGCTTATTGGTGGTTCCGTGCAAAGAGCATTCGCGCACAGGGTGCGCTCCTACGGGCAGTGCGGCGGATGCACGGATTTCAGCGCAGTGCGAGGAAATCCGCGCTGACCACGAAACGCACGGCGTCCAGCCGCAGGCGCGATTGCGGCAGAGCTGCCAGCAGTTCGGATCGCTCATGGCTGATGGCGGCGATTTCCTTTTCGCTGATCGAGGGGTTCACTGCGCGCAACGCGAGCAGGCGCGACAGCTCGCCGTCCAGTGTTTCGGTGGCCAGGGTCAATGCTTCGCGGATGCTGGCCTGCCCGCGCGCATCGGCGAGTGATTCGGCCTGCTGCAACATCGGCGGCACCAGCTTGCCGAGAAATTTCCGGTAGCGCGCCACTTCGATCGTGCGGGTGGCGGCCCGGCGCACCGACGCCTCGCTGGGCTGGAAATCGATGCGCTCGGCCAGTTTGGTGTCGACGGTGACGACGATCGGCATGGGCGGCAGGAAGCGCTCGACGTCCAGCCGGCGGTCAGCCACGCATTCGAGCACGTAGACCGCCTGCAGCAGTGCGGTGCGCGGCGGCAGTTCGTCGTCCACCATGAACGCGGCATTGCCCTGCTCGCCGGACAGCGCCAGGTCCAGGGCGCCGGCCACCAGCGGATGATCGAGCCGCAGCAGCGGCAGCTCCTCGCGCGCCAGCGCCACGTCGCGGGCGAACGTGACCGACTGCGGGCCTTCGGCAAAGCCGGGCAGGGCATCGGTGGAAAGATATTGCGGATCGAGCAACAACACCTGGTTGCCGAGATCCTCGGCGTGGATGCCGAACGCATCCAGCAGGCGCTGCACGAAGGCATCGCGGCCGGGGTCCCGATCGTCGCGGGCAAATGCCTGCTGCAGTTCGTCGGCGTGCGGGTCGCGGCTGGCGGCCAGTTCCAGCAGGTGGTCGCGGCCGGCGCGGATCAGCTCGGCCATCTGTTCGTGGCTGGCGCGGGTTTCGGCGAGCAGCACGTCGAGTTCCTGGTCGCGGTTGTCTTCGCCGCGGGCATGCTCGTCGGCGAGCCGGGCCAGCGGCTCGCCGAAGCGGCGCAGCAGTTCGCGGCCGTCCGCCGGACTGCTGCGGAACGCATTGACGCCTTCGTCGTACCAGCGCGCCAGCACGTGCTGCGCGCTGTCGGCCACGGCGAGGATATGGATGCTGATGTCGTGCATCTGGCCGATGCGGTCGAGCCGGCCGATGCGCTGTTCGAGCAGATCCGGGTCGAGCGGCAGATCCCACAGGATCAGGCGGTGCGCGAACTGGAAGTTGCGCCCTTCCGAACCGATCTCCGAGCACAGCAGCAGGCGCGCGCCGTCGGGCTGGGCGAACCAGGCCGCGTTGCGGTCGCGCTGGACGATGCCGAGGCCTTCGTGGAAACGAGCCACACCGACGCCGCTGCGGGTGCGCAGCACCTCTTCCAGCGCCAGCACCTTGGCCTGGCTGCGGCAGATCAGCAGGAATTTGTCTTGCGGGTGGCGTTCGAGCAGATCGAGCAGGGCGTCGACGCGCGGGTCGCTGGCGTAATCGACCTCGATCAGGGCCGGCGGTTGCTGGATGTCGGCGTGGAATTCGGCCAGCAGCGACTGGCGGGTGCTTTCCGCGAGCGTATCGGCATCCAGCAGGTGCCATGCGGGGGTGCGTTTCGGAAAACCGCCGATGCTCGCGCGGCGGTTGCGAAACATCGCCCGGCCGGTGCCATGGCGGTCGATCAGGGCTGCCAGCAATGCGCGTGCGTTGTCCGGGCTGTCCGATGCGGCCAACCGTGCGCAGAGTGTCGCATCACCATGGAATGCCTCGGCCAGGATGGCGTGCTGGGCATCGTCCAGCGGCTTGGCGTCGAGCAGCCGGTCGGCGATGCCGGACAGTGCCTGGAAGCTGTCGGCTTCGGCCAGGTAGCCGTCCAGGTCGTGATAGCGCTGCGGGTCAAGCAGGCGCAGGCGGGCAAAGTGGCCGCTGCGGCCGAGCTGTTCGGGCGTGGCGGTCAGCAGGATCACGCCGGGAATGGCTGCGGCCAGCCGCTCGACCATCGCATAACGGGGACTGACGGCCTCCGGCGACCATGTCAGGTGATGCGCCTCGTCGACCACCAGCAGATCCCATGGCGCCTGCAGCAGTTGCTGCGCGTGCCTGGGCGAATTTTCGAGAAAGCCGAAGTCGGCGATCACCAGTTGTTCGTCTTCGAACGGGTTGCCGCCGTCGCCGGCCGTTTCCTCGCCGGCCGCCTCTTTGCCGGATTGGGCCAGCGCCTCGCAGCGTTCCTCGTCGTAGATCGCGAAGCTGAGGTTGAAACGGCGCAGCAGTTCGACGAACCACTGGTAGACAAGGGGATCTGGCAGCAGCAGCAGCACGCGCGAGGCACGCCCGGTGGCGAGCTGGCGGGCGATGATCATGCCGGCCTCGATGGTTTTGCCCAGGCCGACTTCGTCGGCCAGCAGTACGCGTGGCGGGCACCGGGCCGCGGCGATGCCGGCTACCCGCAACTGGTGCGGCACCAGGCCGATGCGCGCGGCACCCAGGCCCCATGACGGCGAGCGACGCGCCTGCGCACGCCGCTGCATGCCTTCGAGACGCAGCTCGAACTGTGCCACCGAATCGGTGCGTCCGCCGATCAGCCGGTCGTCGGCCTGGCTCACGCTCTGCTCGTCGTCGAGCTGGCCTTCTTCCAGTTCGCGGCCTTCGCCCCGGTAGACCAGCAGATTGTTGCGGACCTCCACCCGTTCGACCAGAAACGCGAAGCCCTTGCCCGCCACGCGCTGGCCGGCGCGGAACTCCGCGCGCATCAGCGGGGCGGAGTCGATGGCGTACGGACGCAGCACGCCGGCCTTGGCGAACAGCACCTGCACCCCGCGCCCCTCGACGCGCAGAACGGTGCCAAGACCGAGCTCGGGTTCGGCGGATGAGATCCAGCGTTGACCAGGTACGAACATTTCGCGGCCGCATTTCATTAAGGGTCGCCAATTATCCGCTGTGCAGCGCCCGGTGGGAACCGCGGACCAGGGACTGGAAGCGGGTTCTCCGGGTGCCTGTGCCCGAAACAGCAAGGCCCCGCAACAGATGCGGGGCCTCGCTGTTTCGGCTCGGCAGGCCGGCTGACCCGGATGCGCACCAGTGATTCAGTGCGCAGGGGCAGTCGGCCGGTGCGGTCGGCTTACCAGATATTCACCTGCTTGTCGGCTGGTCGCACCATTGCATCGCCCGGCTTGCACTGGAACGCTGCGGCGAACGCCGGCATGTTGGATGGCGCGCCGATAGCCCGCAGCGAGGCTGGGGCGTGCGGATCGGTGTTGAGCTGCAGCAGCGCCTGTTTTTCGCGGATGCTGCCGCGCCAGACACGCGCCCAGTTCAGGAAGAAGCGCTGGTCCTCGGTGTAGCCGTCGATCTTCTTGCCGGCTTCCCCGGGGTTCTTCTTCAGTGCCGTCTGGAGCGCGTCGTAGGCCACGTTCAGGCCACCCAGATCGGCGATGTTCTCGCCCAGGGTCAGCTTGCCGTTGACGTGCGCGTCAGGCTTGTCCTTGAGCGGCGTGTACGCATCGAACTGCTGCACCAGCTTCTCGGTGCGCGCATCGAATTTCTCGCGATCGGCCTTGCTCCACCAGTTGACCTGATTGCCGTCGCCGTCGAACTGGCTGCCTTCGTCGTCGAAGCCGTGGCTGGACTCGTGGCCGATCACCGCGCCGATGCCGCCGTAGTTGATCGCATCGTCGGCTTTCGCGTCGAAGAACGGCGGCTGCAGGATCGCGGCCGGGAAGTTGATCGTGTTGTCGCTCGGGTTGTAGTACGCATTGACCGTCTGCGGTGTCATGCCCCATTCCTTGCGGTCGGTCGGTTTGCCGATCTTGGCGATGTCGTAGTCGTAGTTGAACTTCGCGGCGGCCTCGACGTTGGCGTAGTAGTTGTCGGGCGTGATCGAGAGGCCCGACCAGTCGCGCCACTTGTCCGGATAGCCGATCTTGGGCAGGAACTTGTTCCATTTGTCGATCGCCTTGGCCTTGGTTTCGGGGCTCATCCAGGCGAGGTTCTCGATGCGTGCCTTGAGCGCGTCACGCACGTTGTTGACCAGCTCCAGTGCTCGTGTCTTGGCTTCCGGGGTGAATTCCCTGGCGACGTAGAGTTCGCCCAGCGCCATGCCCATGGAGCCGTTGACCGCCCGCAGCACACGCTTCCAGACCGGCTTCTGCTCGGGGGTGCCGGACAGGGTCTTGCCGTAGAACGCGAACTTGTTGTCCTGGAAGGCCTTGCTCAGGTAGGGCGAAGCGTCGTCGATGGTGTGGAAGCGCAGGTAGGCCTGCCACTGCGAGACCGGCGCCCGTGCCAGCAGCTTGTCGAACTCGGCGAAGAACTTCGGTTGCGACAACGAAAAACCCTTGTCGACGGTCACGCCCTGTGCGGCGAAGAATTTCTCCCAGCCGAAGTGCGGGGTGACCTTGTCGGCCTGCTTGACGCTGACGAAGTGGTACTGGTTGTCGGGCTTGCGCAGGTCGACCGGGGCCAGCGAGGCCTTGGCCAGTTCGGTCTCGAATGCCAGAACCTGATCGGCCTGTTTCCTGGCGTCGGCAGCGGACACCCCGGTCAATGCCAGCGCCTTGGCGATGTAGCCCAGGTAGGCGTCGCGGATATCCTTGTATTTCGGGTCGAGGTAGTAATCCCTGGTCGGCAGGCCCAGCCCGCTCTGGAAGGTGTATCCGATCTGCATGTCGGCATGCTTGAAGTCGGCGCCGGAGCCGAAGCTGAATACCTGCATGTCGCCACCGGCAAAACTCTTGTCGAGATAATCGGCGACCTGCCTGTCGTTCTTCAGCCCATCGATGGCATCGAGCTTGGGCTTGATCGGGTCGAAGCCGGCCTTTTCGATGGCGTCCTGGTTCATGCCGGACTGGTACAGCCAGCCGATCTTCTGCTCGATCGAACCGGGCTTGGCCTGCGCGGCGTTCCTGGCGGCATCCTCGACGATCTGGTGCTGGGTATTGAGGCTGTCTTCGGCGAGCTTGTCGAAAGCGCCCCAGCGGCTGCGGTCGGGCGGGATCGGGTTGGCGGCAACCCATTTGTCATTGACGAAGCCGTTGAAGTCCTGGCAGGCATTGATGCCCTTGTCCAGTTCGCCGACATCGAAGATGCTCTTGCCGGCATCGACGGCGGCGGTCGTGCCGGCGGCGGCCGGCGCCGCGCTGGCGCCGGGCGCCGGCGCGCTTGCCGGGGCCGCGGGCTCCTGCTTGCCGCAGGCGGCGAGCGACAAGGCCAGGCTAACTGCCAGGGCCAATGGCTTCAGGAATGGCTTGGACATGGGTTTCCCTCTGTGTGTTTTTGCCGATGCGGCAGGTCATGGATGGTGCTTACCGGCTGCGGTCAATCGACACTCCCCAGGGCGCAGCCATGCCGGTTCAAGCTAGGTCAAACGTCATGGGGCAAACAGTGTCAAAGGTCAGGGGTACCCGCCGCCGGCAATGCCGGCGGGAACAACGAGGGGCGCCGCAGCTGTCAGGTCATGCGCGGTCGCGCAGGATCGCTCCGGCGGCCGACGGACAATGGATCCGCGCAGCCTGGAAATGAATCAAAACAGGAAATTCTCCGACGGCATCTCGCAGAGAGACGCTTCTGCCGTTAAAATGCCTAATTTCCAGCACGGCTGCTTTCCATGACCCCCCTGATTTTCGTCACCGGCGGTGTGGTGTCCTCGCTTGGCAAGGGCATTGCTGCGGCGTCGCTCGCCTCGATCCTCGAAGCGCGCGGACTCTCGGTCACCATGATGAAGCTCGATCCCTACATCAATGTGGATCCGGGCACCATGAGTCCCTTCCAGCACGGCGAGGTCTACGTGACCGACGACGGCGCGGAGACCGACCTCGACCTCGGCCACTACGAGCGCTTCGTGCACACCCGCCTGACCGGCAAGAACTCGATCACCACCGGCAAGATCTACGAGAGCGTGATCCGCAAGGAGCGCCGCGGCGACTATCTGGGCGCCACCGTGCAGGTGATCCCGCACATCACCGACGAGATCAAGCACTGCATCCACGAGGCCACCCGCGGCTTCGACGTGGCGCTGGTAGAGATCGGCGGCACGGTGGGCGACATCGAATCGCTGCCGTTCCTGGAGGCGATCCGCCAGCTGCGCATCGAACACGGCCCGGAGAAGGTGGTGTTCATGCACCTGACCCTGGTGCCGTACATCAAGGCCGCCGGCGAGATCAAGACCAAGCCGACCCAGCATTCGGTCAAGGAGCTGCGTTCGATCGGCATCCAGCCGGACATCCTGCTGTGCCGCTGCGAGCAGCCGCTGCCCGAGGGCGAACGCCGCAAGATCGCCTTGTTCACCAACGTGCCGGAGCAGGCGGTGATCAGCGCCGCCGACGTGGACATCATCTACAAGCAGCCGTTGTGGCTGCACAAGCAGGGGCTGGACGACATCGTGGTCAGGCGCCTGGGCCTGGACGCCGGCCCGGCCGACCTGTCCAGCTGGCAGCGTACGGTCGATGCGATGGAGCATCCGAAGGGCGAAGTCACGGTCGCCATCGTGGGCAAATACGTCGAGCACAAGGACGCCTACAAGTCGCTGGGCGAGGCACTGCGCCACGGAGGCATCAAGCAGGAGCGCCAGGTCAACCTGCTATGGATCGATTCCGAGCAGATCGAGGCCGATGGCGCTGCCAGGGCATTGGCCGACGTCGATGCGATCCTGGTTCCCGGCGGGTTCGGCAAGCGCGGTTTCGAAGGCAAGGTGCTTGCGGCCAGATACGCGCGGGAACATCGCGTGCCGTATTTCGGGATCTGCTACGGCATGCATGCCGCGGTGGTGGATTTCGCCCGTCACGTGGCGGGGCTCGGCGATGCCGATTCCAGCGAGAACGACCGCAACAGCGCCAACCCGGTGATCGGCCTGATCACCGAGTGGACCACCGCCAGCGGCGACATCGAGCAGCGCAGCGATCGCTCCGACATGGGCGGCACCATGCGCCTGGGTTCGCAGGAATGCCGCCTGAAGGCCGGCACGCTGGCGCGCGAGCTGTACGGCACGGACGTGGTGCGTGAGCGCCATCGTCACCGCTACGAGTTCAACAACCGCTATCGCCAGTCGTTCGAGGATCTCGGGCTGGTGATCTCGGGCAAGTCGATGGACGACCTGCTGGTGGAAATGATCGAGCTGCCGCTACAGCAGCACCCCTGGTTCCTGGCCTGCCAGGCGCACCCCGAATTCACCTCCACGCCACGCGACGGGCATCCGTTGTTCAGCGGTTTCGTGCGTGCCGCCAGTGAATACAAGGCGGTGCGCGAGGGCGAGCGGCTCGCTGTCAGGGAGTCCGCCGCATGAAGCTGTGCGGCTTCGAGATCGGGCTGGATCGGCCGCTGTTCCTGATCGCCGGTCCGTGCGTGGTCGAGTCCGAGCAACTGCAGCTGGACACGGCCGGCGCGCTGAAGGAAGTCACCTCGCGGCTCGGCATGAACTTCATCTTCAAGTCAAGCTTCGACAAGGCGAACCGCTCGTCCGGCGAAAGCTTCCGCGGCCCGGGAATGGAGCAGGGTCTGCGCATCCTCGCCGAAGTGAAACGGCAGATCGGCGTGCCGGTGCTCACCGACGTGCACGAATACACGCCGATGGACGAGGTCGCCGCGGTGGTCGACGTGCTGCAGACGCCGGCCTTCCTGTGCCGGCAGACCGACTTCATCCAGAAGGTGGCGCGCGCCGGCAAACCGGTGAACATCAAGAAGGGCCAGTTCCTGGCGCCGTGGGACATGAAGCACGTGGTGGCAAAAGCCAGGTCCGTCGGCAACGACGACATCATGGTGTGCGAGCGCGGCGCCAGCTTCGGCTACAACAACCTGGTGTCGGACATGCGCTCGCTCAGCGTGATGCGCGAAACCGATTGTCCGGTGGTGTTCGACGCCACCCATTCGGTACAGCTGCCGGGCGGGCAGGGCACCAGCTCCGGCGGGCAGCGCGAGTTCGTGCCGGTGCTGGCGCGCGCCGCGGTGGCTGTGGGTATCGCCGGCCTGTTCGCCGAAACCCATCCCGATCCCGGCAAGGCGCTCAGCGATGGCCCCAACGCCTGGCCGCTGCACCGGATGGAAGCGTTGCTGGAAACCCTGCTGGCGCTCGATGCCGTGACCAAGCGGCACGGATTTCTCGAACAGGATCCACCCTTGTAGGAGCCCGCTCGCGGGCGATGCTTTTGCCGCCATCCAAACCAGGAGCATCGCCCGCGAGCGGGCTCCTACAAGCACGACAACACTTGCTGAAGGACGACCATGACCACGACCATCACCCGCATCCACGCGCGCGAAATCCTCGATTCGCGCGGCAATCCCACGCTGGAAGCCGAAGTCACCCTGGCGGGCGGCGGCTTCGGCCGCGCCGCGGTGCCGAGCGGTGCCTCGACCGGTTCGCGTGAAGCGGTGGAGCTGCGCGACGGCGACAAATCGCGCTATGGCGGCAAGGGTGTGAAGAACGCGGTGGCCAACGTCAACGGCGTGATCGCCGATGCGCTGAAGGGTTTCGATGCGGTTGACCAGAAGGGCCTGGATGCCAGACTCGTTGCGCTCGACGGCACGCCGAACAAGGGCAAGCTGGGTGCGAACGCGCTGCTCGGTGTCTCGATGGCCGCGGCGCATGCGGTGGCCGCACACCGTGGCGAGCCACTGTGGAAATATCTCTCGCACGGCAGGCCCGGCATGCTGCCGGTGCCGATGATGAACATCATCAACGGCGGCGAGCACGCGGACAACAACATCGACGTGCAGGAGTTCATGATACTTCCGGTCGGCCTGCCGAACTTCGCCGAGGCGCTGCGCGCCGGAGCTGAAATCTTCCATGCGCTGAAGAGCGTGCTGAAGGGGCGCGGCCTGAGCACGTCGGTGGGCGACGAGGGCGGCTTCGCGCCGAACCTGCGCTCCAACGTCGAGGCGCTGGACACCATTCTGGAAGCGGTCGACAAGACCGGCTACAAGATCGGCAGCGAGATTCTGCTGGGCCTGGACGCGGCCAGTTCGGAGTTCTACAAGGACGGCAAGTACGATCTGGCCGGCGAAGGCCGACAGTACACCTCGTCGCAATTCGTCGATCTGCTGGCCAGCTGGACGAAGCAGTACCCGATCGTCTCGGTCGAGGACGGCATGGCCGAAGGCGACTGGGGCGGCTGGAAGCTGCTCACCGACGCCATCGGCGAGCGCATCCAGGTGGTCGGCGACGACCTGTTCGTGACGAATCCGGCGATCTTCCGCGAGGGCATCGAGAAGCACATCGCCAACTCGATCCTGATCAAGGTGAACCAGATCGGCACGCTGTCCGAAACGCTGGAGGCGATCGCCATGGCCGATGCGGCGAAGTATTCGGCGGTGATCTCGCATCGCTCCGGCGAGACCGAGGACACCACCATCGCCGATATCGCGGTGGCCACCACCGCGACCCAGATCAAGACCGGCTCGCTGTGCCGCAGCGACCGCGTGGCCAAGTACAACCAGTTGCTGCGCATCGAGGAGCAGCTCGGTTCCGCGGCGCGTTACGCGGGTCGCCAGGCGTTTCCCAACCTGACCGGCTTGCCGGGCTGAGCGGGACCATCGGCAACCCATGTTGCGCTGGATCGCCCTGGTTCTGCTGCTGCTGCTGATCGGACTGCAGATGAAGCTGTGGTCCGGCAACGGCGGCATGCACGAGGTCGATGCACTGCGCGTGTCGGTGAAGAAACAGGCTGACGAGAACGACAGGCTGGTGAAACGCAATCAGGCATTGAGCGCCGATGTGCTGGATCTCAAGCACGGCGAACAGGCCGTCGAGGCCCGCGCGCGCACCGAGCTCGGGTTGATCAAGCCGGGCGAGACCTTCTATCAGGTGGTCGATCAACCGGGTCATGCCGGCAGCGCGTTGCCGCCGGCAGCCGTATCTGCCGGATCGCCATGAGGGCGCCGATGCCTTGGTGTCTGGTGCCCGCGGCCGGAAGCGGTACGCGGGTCGGCGGCGATTGTCCGAAGCAATATCTGCCACTGGCCGGACGGGCGCTGATCGAGTACACGCTGGAGCGGCTGGCGGCACACCCGCGGGTCGCCGGTCTGATGGTGATCCTGGGCGCGGCGGATACACACTGGCCGGGCATTGCCGCGCTCAACGGCAAGCCGGTGCTCACCGCCACCGGCGGCGCCCTGCGCAGTGATTCGGTACTGGCCGGACTCGAGGCCTTGCCGGCCGATGTCGCCGCCGACGACTTCGTGCTGGTGCACGACGCCGCCCGCCCGTGCGTACGGCAGGCGGATATCGGCAAGTTGATCGAGCGGGCCGCCGCTGCCGGCGGTGGCCTGCTGGGCGCGCCGCTGCGCGACACGCTCAAGCGCGCCGATGCCGCCGCGCGCAGCCTCGCCACCGAACCGCGCGACGAGCGCTGGCGGGCATTCACGCCGCAGATGTTCCGTCGCGCGGAGCTGACATCCGCCCTGCGCGACGCGGCGCATCGCGGGCTGGCGGTCAGCGACGAGGCGATGGCGATGGAACTGGCCGGTTTCGCGCCCCTGCTGGTCGAGGGTGCGGAGGACAACATCAAGGTCACCACGGCTGCGGATTTCGCACTGGCCGAGTTTCTGCTCCGGAGGACCTCGTGATGCGCATCGGTACCGGGTTCGACGTACACGCCTTCGGCGCGGGCGACCACGTCATTCTTGGCGGCGTGCGCATGGCGCATGATCATGGGGTGCTCGCGCATTCGGACGGCGACGTGGTGATCCACGCGTTGTGCGATGCGATTTTCGGCGCGCTCGCGTTGGGCGACATCGGCACGCATTTCCCGCCCACCGATCAACGCTGGCGCGATGCCGACAGCCGCCAGTTCCTGCGCCACGCGGCGCTGCTGATGGCGCAGCACGATTTCGCACTGGGCAATGCGGACATCACCGTGATTTGCGAAGCACCGAAAATCGGTCCGCATGCGCAGGCAATGCGCGAACGCCTCGCGGCCGACCTGGGGTGCGACATCGGCCGCATCAGCATCAAGGCCACCACCACCGAGCGACTCGGGTTTGCCGGACGGCGCGAGGGAATCGCCGCGCAAGCCTGCGTGCTGCTGGAACGCGCGTAAGCGTCAGCATGCCGGTCAGTGCGATGCGGGCCTCGATTGATCTGGATACCGGCACGACCGGAGGAGTGTCATGATCGAATCCGAACTTGCCCGTGCCCCGCTTCCCTGGGCCTATGGCAGGCCGCCGTTGCAGGCGCGGCTGCGCAGTGTCCCGGAGGATTTCCGGGTCGAGGAGATCCTTGGTTACGACGCCGACGGTCAGGGTGAACACGTGTTGCTCTGGGTGGAAAAGCGCGGCGCCAATACCGACTGGGTGGCACGTGAGCTGGCAAGGTTTGCCGGTGTTCCGCCGGTGGCGGTGGGCTTTGCCGGGATGAAGGATCGCCACGCGGTCACCCGGCAGACGTTTTCCGTGCAGATGGCCGGCAAGCCGGATCTGGACTGGTCGACCTTTCCGCATGCCGAGGTCAAGGTGCTGGCCGCGACGCGGCATTCGCGCAAACTCAAGCGCGGAGCATTGCGCGGCAACCGTTTCATGCTGGTCATGCGTGATGTGCAGGGCGATCGCGAGGCGGCCGAGCGGGTGCTTGCCCAGATTGCCTTGCGCGGCGTGCCGAACTATTTCGGCGAACAACGCTTCGGTCGCGAAGGCGGCAACGTGGCGCAGGCCAGGGCGATGTTTGCCGGGCGCAGGGTCGAGCGCGACAAGCGTTCGTTCCTGCTGTCGGCCGCGCGTTCGCAGATCTTCAACGACGTGCTGGCCGCGCGGGTCGAGCGCGGTGCCTGGGATACGCCGCTGGATGGCGAAATCTGGTCGCTGGCCGGTTCGCGTTCGTGGTTCGGGCCGGAGCCGTTTACCGAGGTATTGGCCGGGCGCCTGGCGCGTGCCGACATTCATCCTTCGGGCCCCTTGTGGGGGCAGGGCGAGCCGCCCAGTCAGGCGCAAGCCGGGGCACTGGAACGCGCAGCCGCTGCGGCCTGCCAGGATCTGGTCGATGGTCTGGTGGCGGCGCGGATGGACCAGGAACGCCGCCCGTTGCGCTTGATCCCGCAGGATCTGACCTGGCGCTGGCTGGACGACGATGCGTTGGAACTGGTGTTCGAGCTGCCGGCCGGCGCCTATGCCACCGTGGTCGTGCGCGAACTGGTGCTGTAGGAGCCCACCCTGTGGGCGAAGACTCTTGCGGGAGCGGCTTCAGCCGCGATGCTCGTGGGTGGTTCCGGCGAAAAGCATCGCGGCTGAAGCCGCCCCCACAAGAGCCGCTCCGCCGGAGCCATCGCGCACAAGCTGCGTTCCTGCCGTCACCCCTTCAACAGCACTACCACCGCGCCGGTTCCGCCCAGGGCCGGCCGCGCCGAAGCAAACGCGATCACATCGTCGCGTCGGCGCAGCATGCGGTCGGTAAGACCTTTCAGCACCGGCCCGCTGGCACGCGAGCGCAGCCCCTTGCCGTGCACGATGCGGATACAGCGCAGTCCGCGCTGCCTTGCCTCGGCCAGGAACGCCACGATGCCGGCCTGCGCGGCGGCGGCATTCATCTGGTGCAGATCCAGGTCGTCCTGCACGCTGAACTGGCCACGCTTGAGCTGGCGCAGCAGCTTCGGTGGATAACCGTCGCGCAGGTAACCGAGTTCCTCGCCGACCTCGAGCAAGGCCGGGTCGAACGCCATGTCGAGCAGTTCGCCGGGCACCGCAGCCTCGTCCGCTTCGAGCATGTGCGGGTGCGGCGCCGGCTTCGCCGCAGTGGGCGGCGGCGGCGGCGGATCGAGCTGGCGTACCTCGCCGACTGCCTCGCGAAACAGACGGCTGTCGTGGTCGGTGACCCGGGCAGGCGATCTTCTCTTCATCCCGCCATGCTAGCCAAAGTCCGGCCGGCCCGCAGGCGCATGTGAAACACCCGATGCGCTCGGGTAGACTTCGGGGATGGGACATCCGCCATGAGTCCGTGGCCGTGGCGTCCGGAATCAGCCTTCAGCGGAGCATCATGCGAGTTCTGGTAAGCAACGACGATGGCGTGGATGCACCGGGTATCCGCGTGCTCGCCGAGCGCCTGGGCGCGGTCGGCAAGGTCACCGTGGTGGCGCCGGACCGCGATCGCTCCGGTGCCAGCAATTCGCTCACCCTCGATGCACCGCTGCGGGTTTTCCCGATGGACAACGGCTATTACCGCGTGGCCGGCACCCCGACCGATTGCGTGCATCTGGCACTGGCCGGCCTGCTCGACGAGGAGCCGGACATCGTGGTCTCCGGCATCAACAATTCGGCCAATCTGGGCGACGACGTGATTTATTCGGGCACGGTTTCGGCGGCCATGGAGGGACGATTCCTGGGCTTGCCGGCGATCGCGGTGTCGCTGGTCACCCAGGATCACAAGGGTTTGCATTACGAATCGGCGGCCAACGCGGTGTTGCTGCTGATGCGGCGTCTGCTGGTCGATCCGCTGCCCGCCGACACGATTCTCAACGTGAACGTGCCGGATCGGCCCTGGACCGACATCGCCGGCTTCGAAGTAACCCGGCTGGGTCGACGCCATCGTTCCGCACCATCGATTGCGCAAATCGATCCGCGCGGCCGGCCGATCTGGTGGATCGGACCGGCGGGCGAGGTGGACGATGCCGGTCCCGGTACCGATTTCAACGCGGTGCATCGCGGGTTTGTCTCGGTGACGCCGATCCACGTCGACCTGACCCGGTTCCAGGCACTGGAGAAAGTCAGCAGCTGGATGCAGGTGCTTAGCGACGACATGGCGGCCAGCCGCAGTACCAGCGACGAGGCGGCTTGAGCGATGACCGTTTATCCGCTGCCGGCTGCCGCACTCAAAGGGGAGGGAATGACCTCGCAGCGTGCGCGCGATCGCCTCGTGACCAGCCTGAAAGAGAGTGGCATCCGGGACATGAGGGTGATCGACGTGATCCGCAGCATTCCGCGCCATCACTTCATTGATCAGGCGCTGCATCCGCGTGCCTACGAAAACACCGCATTGCCGATCGGCCACGGCCAGACCATTTCGCAGCCGTGGGTGGTGGCGCGCATGACCGAGGCGCTGCTGGAACCGTTCGACGGGCAGCAGGGCTTGCCGCAGAAAGTTCTGGAGATCGGTACCGGTTCGGGTTACCAGGCGGCGGTACTGGCCGCGCTGGTGCCGCAGTTGTTCACCGTCGAGCGGATCGAGGAGCTGCTGCGTCAGGCACGCCGTCGTTTCCGGCAGCTCGGCCTGGGCAACGTGCGTACGCGATACGATGACGGCAAACTCGGCTGGCCGGACGAAGCGCCGTTCGATGCGATCATCCTCACGGCTGCCGGCGACACCATTCCCACCCGGATCCTCGACCAACTCAATCCGACCGGCGTGCTGGTGGCGCCGGTGGGCTCGCCGAGCCGGCAAACGCTGATCCGGATGCGTGGCGACGGACAGGGCGATTTCATCCAGGAAGAACTGGGGGCAGTCAGTTTCGTGCCGTTGCTGGGTGGAATCGGTTGATGCGGTCGTTGGGCGAGCGTGCCGGACGGCTGTTTCACGAATACCATCGGGGCGATCGGACGGACGGCATGGTGGCGGCCGGAGCCGCTGCACATGCGGTGGTTCTGGCGGCATCGATACCGACAGGCGCCATCGCATGAAAAAGCTGATACGCCTCGGTATGCTGGTGGACATGGATCGTCATCTTCTTCAACAACCGGCGATGGTTGTCGTCATCCTGCTGCTCGCCGCTTGCGGCACCATGCCGAGTTCTGTTTCGGTTGAGCCCGTGGATGGCGGCACATACAACCGTGCCGGCAGCGCTATGGTGCCGCCCCCCCGTACGCCCATTCCTGGCGGCTACTACGTCGTGGTGCGGGGCGACACGTTGTATTCGATCGCCTTCCGCAACGGTGTGGATTTTCGCGATCTGGCGCAATGGAACGCAATTGCCGCGCCCTACACGATCTGGCCGGGGCAACGACTGAAGCTGTCGCCCGCGGGTAACGCCGGTATCGCGCACGATGCCGGCAGGCCTGTCCATTCCGCACCGGTGTTCGTGCCGGTGCGGAATGCGTCCGCGGCATCCGGCGTTGCGGCAGCACCATCGCAGCGGCATGCGGGCGCACAGGCGAAGCCTGCAGCTGCCGCCAGCAGTGCTGCTGCGGCCGCTACCTCCACGCAGCGGCCGGCGGCTGCGCCGGCACCGATCGCCGGTGGAGCTTCACGAGCCGTCAGCGGGGTGACCTGGCGTTGGCCAGCCGGGGGCAGCGTGATCACGCGATTCCAGAGCGGCGATGCGATTCCCGGCATCGAAATTGCCGGCCAGCCGGGGGATCCGGTGCGGGCTGCGGCCGACGGCGTAGTGGTCTACAGCGGCAACGGACTGGTCGGTTACGGCGAGCTGGTGATCATCAAGCACAGCGACAGTTTCCTGTCGGCCTACGGCCACAACCGCAAGCGCCTCGTCAAGGAGGGGGAGCGGGTCAGTGCAGGCCAGGAAATTGCCGAGATGGGTTCCACGGGTGCTGCACGCAACGAGCTGGAGTTCCAGATCCGCAAGGATGGCAATCCGGTCGATCCGCTCAGTTATCTGCCGTCACGCTGAAGGCGCCGGTCCCCACCGGCCTGGTTCGTCGAATGTCTCAGGGCGGAACCCGCTCGCACAGGATCGTGCTGGCTGCCCGATCAGCCCGGCAGGATGAATCCGGCGACAACCTTGCGGCCTTCGCTGGCCAGCAGGTTGTAGGTGCGTGCCGCCGCCGCGTTGTCCATCACTTCGATGCCCACGCCCTTGCCCAGGAAGCCGGCCAGGAATGCACCCGCCGGAAAGACCTGCCGCTGTCCCGTTCCCAGGATCACCAGTTCCGGCTGAAGCGCCAGCAGGTTTTCGACATGGCTGGCATCGAGGGCATGAGCGCTGTCGACGCGCCAGTGCTCGATCACCTGATCCGGCGCCAGCAGGAAGCTGTGGTCGAGTTCGCGGTCGCCCAGGGCAACGCTGCCGATACTGACCCGGCGCACGAACAGGTAATCTTCGGGACGGTCGAGCGACAGATCCATCGGGGCCTCCCCAACGCGGCAGTCCTAACGTGGCAAAGCAATTTTCGGTTCGTCGGCGTTGCGGCGAAACAGCACGACCACGTGACCGATCCGATGGATTTTTTCCGCCTGCGTACCTTCGATCAGGAAGTCGATCTGCGCCTGCCGCTCGTCCTTGTCGCCACCGGACAGTTTCACCTTGACCAGCTCGTGAATGTCCAGCGCCAGATCCAGTTCCCTGACCACGGCCGCGGTGGCTCCCTTGTGGCCAAGCAGGACGACCGGACTCAGGTCATGGGCGAGGCTGCGCAGGTAGCGGTTCTGCGAGGGGGAAAGGGCCATGCGATGGTGCTCGATTCGCGGTAAATGAACGGGTAAGGGTATCATGCGGCATACCTTTCCCCAATTCCGTGACCGAAGACGACCGACATGGCCCGCAGCAAAAGCAGTGCAGTATGGCTGCGCGAACATTTCAACGACGAATACGTCAAGAAGGCCCAGGCCGAGGGCCGGCGTTCGCGAGCGGTCTACAAGCTGGAGGAGTTGATCGAGCATGACCGCCTGCTCAAGCCCGGCATGAACGTGGTCGACCTCGGCGCCGCACCGGGTAGCTGGTCGCAGCTGGTGCGCAACCGCCTGGGCGATGCCGGCAAGGTATTAGCGCTGGATATACTGCCGATGCAGAGCATCGCCGGGGTGGATTTCCTGCACGGCGATTTTCGCGAGGAGTCGGTGCTGCGAGAGCTCGAAGCCCGACTGAACGGGCAAAAGCTGGATCTTGTACTGTCCGATCTGGCCCCCAATATGAGCGGTGTGGCGCTGGCCGACCAGATCCGGGCGATGGATCTGGCCGATCTGGCGCTCGATTTCAGTCGAAACTGGCTCAAGCCAGGCGGGTCGTTCCTGATCAAGCTGTTTCAGGGCGTCGGTTTTGACCAGTACTTGCGCAGCTTGCGCGCGGAGTTCACCCGCGTGACCATGCGTAAACCTAAGGCTTCGCGCGCCCGTTCGCGCGAGGTGTACGCGCTGGCGGTCGGGTTCAAGCCCGCCGCAGTGCAACCGGGCGAGAACCGTGCATGAATGAAACAGCGAAAAATGTGTTGCTCTGGGTGATCATCGCGGTAGTCCTGTTCACCGTCTTCCAGAGCTTCAATCCGCGGGGGACGGCATCTTCGGACCTGCCCTACAGTGCCTTCGTGCAGAGCGTTGACAGCGGCAACGTGGCCACCGCCACGATCAGTGCCGATCAGCCGGCCACCATCAGCGGCAAGCTGAAGGATGGCAGCGTGTTCCACACGGTGGCGCCAATGCTCGGTTTTTCCACCAACGCCGTGGTCAAGCAGATGCAGGAAAAGGGGGTCGAGGTTCGCCAGGATCCATCCGAGGGCTTCTCGCTGATCGGGTTGCTGGTGAGCTGGCTGCCGGTTCTGCTGATCGTCGGTGTATTCATCTGGTTCATGCGCCAGATGCAGTCCGGCGGTGGCGGCCGTGGCGCGATGAGCTTCGGCCGTTCACGCGCCAAGTTGCAGGGCGAGGATCAGGTCAAGGTCAATTTCAGCGACGTTGCCGGTTGCGACGAGGCCAAGGAGGAGGTCGGCGAACTGGTCGATTTTCTGCGCGACCCGGGCCGTTTCCAGAAACTCGGCGGCAAGATTCCGCGCGGCGTGCTGATGGTAGGTCCGCCCGGTACCGGCAAGACCCTGCTGGCCAAGGCGATTGCCGGCGAGGCCAAGGTACCGTTTTTCTCCATCTCCGGTTCCGACTTCGTCGAAATGTTCGTCGGCGTGGGTGCCAGCCGCGTACGCGACATGTTCGAGCAGGCCAAGAAGCACGCGCCGTGCATCATCTTCATCGACGAGATCGACGCGGTCGGCCGTCATCGCGGCGCCGGTCTGGGTGGCGGTCATGATGAGCGCGAGCAGACGCTCAACCAGTTGCTGGTCGAAATGGACGGTTTCGAGGGCACTGAAGGCGTCATCGTGATTGCCGCAACCAATCGTCCCGACGTGCTGGATCCGGCACTGCTGCGGCCGGGGCGGTTCGATCGCCAGGTCGTGGTGGGCCTGCCCGACGTGCGCGGCCGCGAGCAGATACTCAAGGTGCACATGCGCAAGGTGCCGGTCGCCAGCGATGTGAACGCGATGACGATTGCGCGTGGCACGCCTGGATTCTCCGGTGCCGATCTGGCCAATCTGGTCAACGAGGCGGCGCTTTTCGCCGCGCGCGAGAATGCCCGCGAAGTTCGCATGAGTCACCTGGACAGTGCGCGCGACAAGATTCTGATGGGCACCGAACGCCGCTCGATGGCGATGAGCGAAGACGAGAAGAAGCTCACGGCCTACCACGAGGCAGGGCATGCCATCGTGGGTCGGCTGGTGCCCGAGCATGATCCGGTCTACAAGGTAACGATCATTCCGCGTGGCCGTGCGCTGGGCGTCACCATGTATCTGCCCGAAGGCGACAAATACAGCATCAATCGCGTGGCGATCCAGTCGCAATTGTGTTCGCTCTATGGTGGCCGGGTCGCCGAGGAGCTGATTTTCGGTGCCGACAAGGTCACCACGGGCGCCTCCAACGATATCGAGCGCGCCACCAAGATGGCGCGCAACATGGCGACCAAGTGGGGCTTGTCCGACGAACTCGGGCCGATCACCTATGGCGAGGATGAGGATGAGGTGTTCCTGGGGCGTTCGGTGACCCAGCACAAGAGCATCTCGAACGAGACCGCCAGCAAGATCGATGAGGTGGTGCGTGGCATTCTTGACCGTGCCTTTGCACGCAGCAGGGAGCTGCTGACCGCCAATCTCGACAAGCTGCACGCCATGGCCGACGCATTGCTGCAGTATGAGACGATCGACGCACACCAGATCGACGACATCATGGCCGGGCGCACACCCGGGCCTCCGGTCGAATGGACAAAAAGTGCCGCGACCGGCGCGAGCCCGCCACCGCCACCGCCGAAGGGCGACGCCGGTTCAACGGTGGGAAAGGTCGGCGGGCCGGCTGCGCAGAGTCGTAACGAGCTGAAGGGCTGATTCGGTGTCTGGATTGCCCTTGCGTTCTTCCGCGTCACCCGGCCATATCACCCGGGGCTCCTTGGCGGGGTGATGCGGAGCGCGTGCATATCCTCGGCCACGCCATGTGCCACGCCATGTTTTCCTCGTGCAGCAGCATCCGGGCGAAAAATTTTTGATGAAAAGTGTTGACGCACGAGGGCGGAGTCTGAATAATTCCGCTTCTTGCTTCGCCGCACCGATGTGCATGCATCGTGGCGGCGAAGCCGGTTTTTTTTAAGTGCGCCCGTAGCTCAGTTGGATAGAGTACCTGGCTACGAACTAGGTGGTCGGGAGTTCGAATCTCTCCGGGCGCACCATTTTTATTCGGTGATACGGGGTGCTTGCGCCCCGTTTTGTTTTCACGGAGAACGACTTGAGGATGCATCGTCTCCGCCGGAACAGGTGATTCGGAATCATGGTGTGCTTCGATACGGATTGACTGGGTGCGGAGTCACCCGTAACATTCGAAAGCTTCGATGACTTGAAGTGTTTGAAGGCTCGTTGCGGGGTATAGCTCAGTCTGGTAGAGCGTTGCGTTTGGGACGCAAAAGTCGGGGGTTCGAATCCCTCTGCCCCGACCAGCGACGCGCTTTACTGACGTTGTCTGCGCCCGTAGCTCAACCGGATAGAGCATCGGCCTTCTAAGCCGAGGGTTGCAGGTTCGAGTCCTGTCGGGCGCACCAGTTTGAGGATTTATGGTGGGTGTAGCTCAGTTGGTTAGAGTCCCGGATTGTGATTCCGGTTGTCGTGGGTTCGAATCCCATCACCCACCCCAGTTTCAGACCCAGTCACGAGCTGCAAATCAGTTCATGGGCCGTTAGCTCAGTTGGTAGAGC
>JAGWNA010000016.1 GCA_028871555.1 Lysobacteraceae bacterium | reverse complement strand
CACCTTGTGGTCGACGAAGTACTGCTGGATGTCGCCCATCATGCGCAGCGCGAATTCGGTGGAGAAGATGCAGGTGTTCTGCGCCTGGTCCTCCTTGAAGATGTCGGCCTGCACGGTGCCGCGCACCTTGGTGAGGGTGTCGGCCTTGATCCGCGCATAGGTCTCGGCATCGACCAGGTCGTCGCCGCAGACGCCGAGTAGCCCTAAGCCAAGGCCGTCGTTGCCCTTGGGCAGTTCGCCCAGGTATTGCGGACGCTCGCGGCCTTCGTAGAGTTTGTCGATCTTTTTCTGCGCTTCGGCCCAGCGGGCGTCGTCCTCGCGCAGGTACTTCTCCACGTTCTGGTCGATCGCGGTGTTCATGAACATCGCCAGGATCATCGGCGCCGGGCCGTTGATGGTCATGGAGACGGAGGTGGTCGGCGCGCTCAGGTCGAAGCCGGAGTACAGCTTCTTCATGTCGTCCAGGGTGGCGATGTTGACGCCGGAGTTGCCGATCTTGCCGTAGATGTCCGGCCGCGGCGCCGGGTCTTCACCGTACAGGGTGACCGAGTCGAACGCGGTGGACAGCCGCGTGGCGGCGCCGCCCTGGCTGAGGTAGTGGAAGCGGCGGTTGGTGCGCTCGGGCGTGCCTTCGCCGGCGAACATGCGGGTGGGGTCTTCGCCTGAGCGGCGGTACGGGTAGACGCCGCCGGTGTACGGGTAGTGGCCGGGCAGGTTCTCCTTGCCGAGGAAGGTGAGCAGGTCGCCCCAGTCCTTGGTCTTGGGCGGCGCGACTTTCGGGATCTTCTGGTGGCTGAGCGACTCGCGGTAGTTCTCGACCTTGATGACCTTGTCGCGCACCTTGTACTGGTTGACGTCGTCGGTGACGGATTGGAACAGCGCCGGCCAGTCGCGCAGCTGCTGGATCGCCTCGTGGCTGAGTTCCTTCAGTGCGGCGTTGTAGCGCTGGCGCAGGGTGGCGATCGAGCGGTCGCCCTCTTCCTGCAGGTCGGCCTGACGGTACAGCTCCAGCGGGCGCGGCAGCTTGTCGTCGCCCAGTTCCTTCAGCGACTCGTAGTAGTGCTGCGCCTTGCTGGCGAACTCGGCCTGGGCCTCGATGCTGCGGTTGATGCTGCGGCCCTGCTCGGCGATCTCGGCCAGGTAGCGCACGCGGCTGCCGGGGATCAGCACGGTGGCGCGCGGGGATTTTTCGGTGATGTCGAGCCGGGGCTGCCAGTCGCATTTGCTGTTGCAGGAGCCCACCTTGTGGGCGATGGGCCGATCCGTGGCATCCGAGGCGGCGGGATCGCGCACAGGGTGCGCTCCTACAGGGTCGGCGCCGAGGTGCAGCTTTTCCCTCATCAGCCGGCACAGGTTGGCGAACATCCAGGTGATGCCCGGGTCGTTGAACTGGCTGGCGATGGTGGGGTACGCCGGCACGTCCTCGTCCTTGACGTTGAACGCGGTGCGGTTGCGCTTCCACTGCTTGCGCACGTCGCGCAGGGCGTCTTCGGCGCCGCGCTTGTCGAACTTGTTGAGAATGACCAGCTCGGCGAAGTCGATCATGTCGATCTTCTCCAGCTGGCTGGCCGCGCCGTAGTCGCTGGTCATCACGTAGACCGGGAAGTCGACCAGGTCGACGATCTCCGAATCGCTCTGGCCGATGCCGGCGGTCTCCACGATCACCAGGTCGTAGGGCTGGCTCTTCAGGAAGTCGATGCAGTCGTGCAGCACGATGCTGGTGGCGGCGTGCTGGCGGCGGGTGGCCATCGAGCGCATGTAGACGCGGTGGCTGCGCAGCGCATTCATGCGGATGCGGTCGCCCAGCAGCGCACCGCCGGAGCGGCGACGCGTGGGGTCGACCGCCAGCACGGCGATGCGCATTCCGGGGAAGGCATGCAGGAAGCGCAGCAGCAGCTCGTCGACCACGCTGGACTTGCCGGCGCCGCCGGTGCCGGTGAGGCCGAGGACGGGAACCGGGGAACGGGGAACGGGGAACGGGGAACGCACGGTTCCGCTCCATTGTTTGCGCAGCATCGCCAATTCGGCATCGGAGAAAACGCCGTCCTCGAGCGCGGAGAGCATGCGGCCGACGGCAATTTCGTCATCGATATCGACCAGGGCCTGGACGGGCTTTTGTTCCCCCGCGACCGCGGAAAGCCCCCTTGCGGGATTCCCCGCTCCCCGTTCCCGCGCGGCACGCGTCCGGCTCATCACGTCCTCGATCATCTCGGTGAGGCCGAGCTTCATGCCGTCGTTGGGGTGGTAGATGCGCTCCACGCCGTAGGCTTCCAGCTCGCGGATCTCCTGCGGCGTGATGGTGCCGCCGCCGCCGCCGAACACGCGGATGTGGCCGGCGCCGCGCTCGCGCAGCATGTCGACCATGTACTTGAAGTACTCGACGTGGCCGCCCTGGTAGGAACTGAGCGCGATGGCGTCGGCGTCTTCCTGCAGCGCGGCGCGCACCACGTCCTCGACCGAGCGGTTGTGGCCCAGGTGGATCACCTCGGCACCCTGGCTCTGGATGATCCGCCGCATGATGTTGATCGCCGCGTCGTGGCCGTCGAACAGGCTGGCGGCGGTGACGAAGCGCAGCGGAGTGGTTTCGGCGGGCGCGTTGGCGGCGGGGACGTGCTTGGCGGGGGAACTCATGGTGACTCCGGACATCATGTGCTTGAACCCCTTCGATTCTAATGGGGATCGGCCTGGAGCGTATCCGGCGTGCCCCTTTGCCCGGTGGCGGACGCGGGGCAGCACCCTGCCGGCAGGGACGGTGGCGACGCCCGAATCATCCCGGTCCGTATTGCAGGAGCACGCTTGCGGGCGATGCCGCTGCTTTGATCTCTCCGGCTGGATTCAGAGCAGAAGCATCGCCCGCGAGCGGGCTACAGGAGCGACCCCACGACAGCCGCTCCTCGCATGTTGCACATGCGCCGTCGATGAAGGCTTCGGCGGTGGCGGCGCGAGCCGGGAACCGGCTTGTTCGAGACTCGCCGGGGGGCAGCGTTCACACGCAGAACGTGAGGTTCGGGCTGCCGACCACGCGGCTGCCGACTTCCTCGCCGCGCAGGAACGCCAGCGCGGCCTCGATCACCTCCGGCGCCTCGACGATGCGGTGATGGCCCAGGCCCTGGGTGGTGAGCAGGCGCGACTTGGGCCAGTGGCGCGCATAGCATTCGCCCTCCTGCCACGGCACGTCGCGGTCGTCCAGGTCGTGCACGACCAGCCCCGGCTGGCCGAGCGCGGGCAGGTGGCGATGCATCTGCAGATCCCGCAGGTGGGTGCCGGTGTGCCGCTCGTGCCAGGCGAGGAAGCGTTCGCGCAGATGCAGGCCCAGGCGGACCCGGCGGAAGAAGCGATCGGTCACGGCCAGCATGTCGGCCGCCGGCGCCAGCAGGATCAGCCGCTGTGCCTGCCACGCCTGATCCTGCGCCAGCACCAGCGCCGCCGCGCCCATCGAATGGCCGATCGCCAGCGCCGCCGGGCCATGGCAGCGGCCTAGCTCGTTGATGGTGTCCACGAAATCCGGCAGCGTGCAGTGGCGTCCGCCGCTGAGGCCGTGGCCGGGCTGGTCGAAGGTGATCACCGCGTAGCCCAGCGCCCGCAGGTGCGATACCCACGGCAGATAGCGCAGGCCGAAGCTGGACCAGCCATGCACCAGCAGCGCATACGGCTGGCGGATCGGATCGCCCCAGGTGTAGGTGGCGATGCGCTTGCCGCGGATGATGATCTCTCCGCGCCGCATCGCCAGCCCCGGCTGCGCCGCCAGCGCGCGGCTGCGGCTGCTGGCGAACGGCGTGATGAACAGCTGCACGGCATGCCGCAGGGTACGCGCCGGCAGCAGCCGGCTGCCCAACGCGAAACCGGCGCGCAGGGTACCGAGCCTGAGCCGGCCTGCGAATGCATCAAGGGAGGCTGGAACGGCAACCGAACGACGAGGCATGGCGTAGCTCCGCAGGATCGGGGAATGCCAGGGCCGCAGACGCACCAAGGTGGGTTCCGGCAGGCATCGCTATATTGCATTGCAGCATACCCCAAGTTTCAGAAGTGTTGTTGCAACTGAAAGCAAATTCTTCGCGCGCATCGCGCTTTTCGCCTCGAACCCCCACGGGCCGGGCGCATCGGCACCGGCTCCGCGACGGCTGGGGCCGACCCGGACGGTCTCGTCAGACGGCGCCGGTGGCGGCTATGCTCCGGTGCTCCTGCCACGGAGGATCGACACATGAAACGCGTATGGCCGACCGCCGCGCTGACCGCCTTGCTGGCCGCCTGCGCCACTTCGCCGACCGGCCGCACCCAGCTGATGATGGTGTCCGACAGCCAGATGAACCAGCTGGGCCTGAGCGCCTTCAACGACATGCGCAAGCAGGGCAAGTTCGTCGAGGCGCCGCGCGAACAGGCCTACGCCAGTTGCGTCGCCCATGCGCTGATCGCGGTGCTGCCGCCGCCGTGGAATACCCAGCAGTGGGAAGTGCAGATCATCGGCGACAACAGCGCCAATGCATTCGCCCTGCCCGGCGGCCGGATCGGCGTGAACCAGGGCATGTTCAAGGTGGCCACCGACGAGGACCAGCTGGCGGTGGTGCTGGGCCATGAGCTGTCGCACGTGGTGGCGCGGCACGGCGCCGAGCGCATGTCCGACAACATGGCGGCGCAGGCCGCCGTGGCCGCCGGCACCATCTACGCCGGCAGCCGCGGCACCAATGCCGGCTATGCCGCGGCCGCGCTGGGCCTGGGAGCGGAGGTGGGCATCCTGCTGCCGTTCTCGCGCACGCAGGAGAGCGAGGCGGACGTGCTGGGCCAGCGCTACATGGCCAAGGCGGGTTTCGATCCGCGGGCGGCGGTGACGCTGTGGCAGAAGATGGAAAAACAGGGCGGCGGCAAGCCGCCGGTATTCCTGTCCACCCATCCATCCCCCGGCAACCGCGCGCAGGTGCTGGGACGGCAGGCACAGCAACTGCTGCCGGTATTCGAACAGGCGCGCGCCAGCGGCCATGTGCCGGATTGCCGCATGTAGGAGCCTGCCGGACTTTGGCCGCCCGGGCGGGCAGCGGCCCGCGGTCAGCACCGGATCGGCCAGTGATGGCGCCGCGACCGGGCGGGCGACAGCGTCCCGGGCATGCTCCGGGCACCATCCGTGCGCCATCGGTTTGCTGCAACGCATCAACCGATCGCCGGGTGACGTACTAAACTGCGCGCCTTCATTCCTCGCCCCGGCCCCTGTCGGGGCGATCGGTTTCCGGCGTTTCCATCACCCCGTGCGGGACATTGCATCCCCCGACACGTCATCCGTCTGCTGCCGTCAGGCACCTTGAATCATGGAGTCAACCGTTCCAATGATCTTTGAAACCATCGCCAAGACCGGTCACGAAGAAGTCGTGTTCTGCCACAACAAGGATGCCGGCCTGAAGGCCATCATCGCGATCCACAACACGGTGCTGGGCCCTGCGCTCGGCGGTTTGCGCATGTGGCCGTACAAGACCGAGCAGGAAGCCGTGAACGACGTGCTGCGGCTGTCGCGCGGCATGACCTACAAGAACGCGGTGGCCGGCCTGAACCTTGGCGGCGGCAAGGGCGTGATCATCGGCGATCCGAGCCGGGACAAGTCCGAGGCGCTGTTCCGCGCGTTCGGCCGCTTCGTCAATTCGTTGAACGGCCGCTACATCACCGCCGAGGACGTCGGCATCGACGTCAACGACATGGAATACGTGTTCCGCGAGACCGAGTACGTGACCGGCGTGCACCAGGTGCACGGCGGCTCGGGCGATCCGTCGCCGTTCACCGCCTTCGGCACGCTGCAGGGCCTGATGGCCGCGCTGCAGTTCAAGCACGGCAACGAGGACGTGGGCAAGTACAGCTACGCGGTGCAGGGCGCCGGCCATGTCGGCAGCGAGTTCATCAAGCTGCTGCGCGAGCAGGGCGCCAAGGTGTTCGTCACCGACATCAACAAGGACCTCGTGCAGCGCTGCGTGGACGAACTGGGCTGCGAGGCGGTGGGTCTGGACGAGATCTACGACGTCGACGCGGACGTCTATTCGCCCTGCGCGCTGGGCGGCACGCTGAATGCGCAGACGATCGACCGCATCAAGGCGAAGATCATCTGCGGCGCGGCCAACAACCAGCTGGCCACCGACGCGATCGGCGACGAGCTGACCCGCCGCGGCGTGCTGTACGCGCCCGATTACGCGGTCAACGCCGGCGGCGTGATGAACATCTCGCTGGAGATCGACGGCTACAACCGCGAGCGCGCGATGCGCATGATGCGCCAGATCTACTACAACCTCGGGCGCATCTTCGAGATCAGCAAGACCGAGAACGTGCCGACCTACCTGGCCGCCGACCGTCTGGCCGAAGAGCGCATCAGCATCATCGGCAGGATCAAGCTGCCGCACATGGGCAACGGCGGCACCCGCTTCCAGGGCCGCATGCGCGGACAGTAGGCGACGCGATTCGACTGCGTCCGAAAACGCCGGCTGCTCGCCGGCGTTTTTTTTGCCTACCCGGGAACACCCCATTGATGCCTCCATCGTATGCTGGCCCGATGTCGACAATGCCGCTCCCTGTCCTTTCCTGGCGCCGCCTGCGCGGCTCGGACCGCTTCGCCGAATGCCTGCGCGTACTGCTGGCGCTGGGCGGGATCGTGGCGTTCGGCCTGCTGGCCGGACGCGGCGAACTGGTGATTCCCGCCCTGCTCGGTGCGATCGCCTGCGCGCTGGCGGAAACCGAGGATCACTGGCGCAACCGCCTGCTGACGGTGCTGGTCACGCTGGCCTGCTTCGCGATCGCGGCGGCGGCGGTGCAGTGGCTGCTGCCGCATCCGCCGCTGTTCGCGATCGGCCTGCCGCTGGCGACGTTTGCGCTGGTGATGCTGGGCGCGCTCAGCGGCCGCTACGCCACGGTGGCCGGAGCCACGCTGATCCTGTCGGTGTACACCATGATCAGCGCGGACCTGGCCAGCGGGCCGGCGCCGGAATGGCGGCTGCAGACCCTGCCGCTGCTGGCCGGTGCGGCCTGGTACGGCGCGCTGTCGCTGCTGTGGAGCGCCCTGGCGCCGCAGCAGGCGGTGCGCCACGCACTGGCGCGGCTGTTCGACGCGCTGGCCGATTACCTCGATGCCAAGGCCGCCCTGTTCGTGCCGATCCACGGGCTGGATCGCGACGCGCTGCAACTGGCCCTGGCGATGCGCAACGAGCGCGTGGTGCAGGCGCTCAACGCCGCCCGGCTGGTGCTGATCGACCGCATCGGCTCGCGCCGCCCGCGCGGCAGCACCGCCGCCCTGCTGCGGCTGTACCTGATGGCGCAGGACGTGCACGAACGCGGCAGCTCCTCGCACTACCCCTACGCGGCGCTGGCCGAGGCGTTCTATCACAGCGACGTGCTGTTCCGCTGCGAACACCTGCTGCGGCTGGAGGCGGACAGCTGCCGTGCCCGCGCCCGCGACCTGCGCCTGCGCACCGTGTCGCGCAGCCCGGACGCGGCAGCGGCCGCGCTGCATGACGTGCACCTTGCGGTCGCCGGGCTGCACCGGCAGGCGCAGCCGCCGGGCGAGGTGCTGCGGCGCTCGCTGGATGCGCTGCTGCGCAACCTGGATGCGATCCATGCGCAGCTCGGCGACGACGCGCCAACCGGCCCGGCCGGCAGCGACAGCGAGCTGGCGCTACAGAATCCGGCCCCGCAGTCGGCGCGCGAGGCACTGGCGCGCATCCGCATGCAGCTGACCGTCCGCTCGCTGCGCTTCCGTCACGCGGTGCGCCTGTCGCTGGCGCTGCTGGCTGGCTACGGCGTGCTGCAACTGGCGCACCCGCAGCATGGCTACTGGATCCTGCTGACCACGCTGTTCGTGTGCCAGCCCAGTTACCGGGCGACCCGCCGCGTGCTGCTGCAGCGGGTGGCCGGCACCGTCGCCGGACTGGTGGCGGGCTGGGCGCTGCTGCATCTGCCGCTGGGGGCGTGGCAGCTGCCGCTGATCGTCGCCAGCGGCGTGGTCTTCTTTGCCGCCCGCCAGCGCCGCTATGCACTGGCCACGACGGCGATCACGCTGTTCGTGGTGCTCTGCGTCAACCAGGTCGGCAGCGGCTATGCGGTGCTCTGGCCGCGGCTGCTGGACACGCTGATCGGCGCGGTCATCGCCGCGCTGGCGATCTACCTGATCCTGCCCGACTGGCAGGGACGCCGGCTCGATCACGTGCTGGCCGACACCGTGCGCAGCGAGGCGCGCTATCTGGCGCGGATCATCCCGCAGTACGCCGGCGGCAGGCGCGACGACCTGCCCTACCGGATCGCCCGCCGCGACGCCCACAACGCCGACGCCACGCTCAGCGGGGTGCTGGCCAACATGCTGCGCGAACCGGGCCGCCACCGCCAGGGCAGCGATCTGCTGCTGCGCTTCCTGACCGTGGCGCATGCGCTGCTGGGGCACCTGTCGACACTGGGCGTGCATCGCCAGGCAATCGGTTCGGCCGCCGCGCTGGCCGCCGTGGAGCACGCCGGCGCCACCACCGTGGCGATGCTGGATGCGCTGGCCGACAGCCTGGGCGCACACCGCAGCGGGCTGCCACCCGGCGGCGACGTCGCCGCTGCAGAGGTTGCGCCACCGGACGTCGACGACGAAACCGCGCGCCTGGTCCTGGCCCAGCTGGCGCTGGTGCAGGCCCGGTGCGGGCGGCTGGTCGCGCTGGCCGCGCAGCTGCCGGCCGGCTGATCGGGGCGATGCCTGGCAGCGATGCCGGTCCTGCCCGTCGCGCTATCATGTGAGCCGGATTGATCACGCCCGGAGTTCCGCCGCATGCGCCCGTTCCCGCTCGGAGAAGACATCGACCTGCTGCGCGACAGCGTGCACGCGTTCGCGGAAAAGGAAATCGCCCCGCGCGCCGACCGCATCGACCGCGACAACCTGTTCCCGGCCGATCTGTGGCGCAAGTTCGGCGAGATGGGCCTGCTCGGCATGACCATTCCCGTCGAGTACGGCGGCACCGGCATGGGTTTTCTCGCGCACATGGTGGCGATGGAGGAGATCTCGCGCGCGTCCGGTTCGGTCGGGCTGTCGTACGGCGCGCACTCCAACCTCGCCGTGCAGAACATCTTCCACAACGGCAACGAGGCGCAGCGGCGCAAGTACATCCCGAAGATGTGCAGCGGCGAATACGTCGGCGCGCTGGCGATGAGCGAACCGGGCGCCGGCTCCGACGTGGTCGGCTCGATGACCTGCAAGGCCGGGAAGAAAGGCGACGTGTGGGTCGCCAACGGCAACAAGATGTGGATCACCAACGGCCCCGACGCCGACGTGCTGCTGGTCTACATGCGCACCGCGCCGCGCCCGGCCGGCAGCCGCTGCATGACCGCCTTCATCGTCGAGAAGGGCATGCCCGGTTTCTCCACCGCGCAGAAGCTGGACAAGCTCGGCATGCGCGGCTCGAACACCTGCGAGCTGGTGTTCGAGGATTGCGAGATTCCCGAGGAGAACATCGTCGGCGAAGTCAACGAGGGCGTGCGCGTGCTGATGAGCGGCCTGGACACCGAACGGCTGGTGCTGTCCGGCGGCCCGCTCGGGCTGATGCAGGCCGCGCTGGACCTGGCCCTGCCCTATGTGCGCGAGCGCAAGCAGTTCAACGCACCGATCGGCACCTTCGGCGTGATGCAGGCGAAGATCGCCGACATGTACACCGCGCTGCAATCCTCGCGCGGTTTCGCCTACATGGTGGCGCAGCAGTTCGACAATGGCGTGAAGTCGCGCATCGACCCGGCCGCCTGCCTGCTGAACGCTTCCACCAAGGCGGTGCAGGTGGCGCTGGAAGCGATCCAGACCCTGGGCGGCAACGGCTACATCAACGAGTTTCCGGCCGGACGGTTGCTGCGCGACGCCAAGCTGTACGAGATCGGCGCCGGCACCAACGAGATCCGCCGCATGCTGATCGGCCGCGAACTTTTCCACGGCAAGGCATAAGACACCGCGCCGGGCAACGGCCTTCGGCGCCGGCACTCCTTCATCGACTTCCGCCGCATGCTGATCGGCCGCGAACTTTTCCACGGCAAGGCATAAGACACCGCGCCGGGCAACGGCCTTCGGCGCCGGCACTCCTTCATCGACTTCCGCCGCATGCCGATCGGCCGCGAACTTTTCCACGGCAAGGCATAAGACACCGCGCCGGGCAACGGCCTTCGGCGCCGGCACTCCTTCATCGACTTCCGCCGCATGCCGATCGGCCGCGAACTTTTCCACGGCAAGGCGTGAACGCCTGATCGCGTATCCGCAATCCGCCGCCGTAGGAGCGCGCATGCTGTTTGTAGGAGCGCACCCTGTGCGCGAAAAGCGTTACGGCGCTGCCACGTGTTGTTTCCGCTTTTCGCGCACAGGGTGCGCTCCTACAGGCGGCGGGTTCAGAACCTCCAGTTGAAATTCAGCGTGCCCATCTGCGCCTGCTGTCCCTGACCGAAGTAGCGGTCGTAGCCAAGCTGCAGGCTGGCACGCGGCGTCATGCGCCAGTCCAGCGTGCTGCCGACCACCCCGCCACGGCGCGACAGGCCGATGCCGCCGACCGGTGCGTACTGGTTGATGCCGCTGAAGCTGGCCTGGAATGCCTCGCCTCGCACACCGAATGATTGCTGCCAGAGCATCCGCGTCTGCAGGCTGAGGCTGCCGCCGCCGGGGAGCAACCAGTCATGCGTGGCACGCAGACCCATACCTGCCTGCCAGCGTTGCGCCTTGCTCGCACCGGATTTCAGGCCGAAACCGTCCGCGCCCAGTTCGTTGAAACCGTTGCTGCGCAGCTGCGCGTACTGCAGGTCGACGTAGGGGGTGACCTGCGTGCGGCCCAGCCCGAAGCGGTAGCCGCTTTCGCCGTAGGCCACGCTGTAGCGGCCGTTGCTGTCGCTGGCCACGGCAGCGCTCTGGTTGCCGAGCTGGAGCTGGCGCCGCATGTCTTCGCGGTAGCTGCCGAACCCCAAGCGGCCCATCGCGTACCATGGGCCGCGGATCACACCGCCGTACACGATGCCTTCGACCGCCCGGTTGCGGTTCAAGTCGGCGCTGGCGCTCAGCCGGCCCAGGCCCTGGCTCTGGCTCAGCGCATAGCCGGCGATGCCGTTGCCGCCGACGCGGTAATCCTGCCCGACCAGCCAGCCGCTGAGGTCATAGCCGACGCTGCTGTAGCCGGCGCGCGACATGTCGCCGTGATAGCCCAGATCCTGCGCCCAGCCACCGGCCCGGGGCCTCTGCAGCAGCGTGTCGAAACGGTCGGACAAGGCGCGCGTGCCGGCATCGATCGCCTCGAACATCATCGCCGCATCGGCCGCATGCAGCTGACCGGAGAGACTTTGCAGCGAATTCTGCAGCGCGGCCACGCTGGCCGTCTGCTGCAGGCTGGCCGCACCACTGATGAAGCTGCTGCTGACCGGCGCGGCACCGGCAGCCGATGCGGTGCCGGCCAGCAGGGTGTTGATCTGCCCGAATGCGTTCTGCACCCGTTGCGCGGCGCCGAACGACGCCGGGGTAAACGCCGCGCCCGGCACCGCGGTGACACTGACCTGCTGCACGTTCAGCCAGGCACTGTTGGCGTCGTAGTTGAGGCTGGCGGTGAGCAGCACGTTGGGTGCGGTGCTCAGTGTGGCGAACGTGCCCGTAAGGCCGCCGGCCGCATCCAGGACATCGGTGTGCGCATTGACCACATAAGCCGCTTCGGTGCCGACTATGTCGAGATCACCGGCGATGCTGGCGGTACCTGAAACCTTGACGACACCTCCGAGATAGACCGACAGCCGGCCGGTGGCGCCTTGCACGTAATTTCCGATAATGCCGGAGTTGTCGGACACGACTGTGCCGTTATTGATCAAGTTGCCCTTGACGCCACTTCCCAGCGCATTTCCACCAAGGATCAGGGTAGCGCCCTGGCTCACGGATGCCGCCGCCGGAACCAGCCCATTGGCTTCGAGCGTAGCCGCCAGTACCTGCGTGGTTCCCCGATAGGTGTTTTCGCCGTTGAGCGTGAGCGTCCCGGCGCCTGAAAGCGTCAATCCCCCTGCACCGGAAATGTCGTTGTTCCAGACGGAATGGCTGCCGTCCAACGTCACATGCATATCGCCCCAATCGAACTTTGCCGGCCCGTTCACCGCCTTGCCGACATCCAGCTCGCCGTAGCCGAAGGTCGGGTTTGGCTGCGATCCGCCCAGCGGATCGGCGGTGCCCAGCAACGTCTGCCGCACCTGATCGTTCGTGAAATACGGATAGGCCTGCCAGACCAGTGCCGCCGCGCCGGACACCTGCGGCGCCGCCAGCGAGGTGCCCTTGACGATGTAGTAGCTCTGGCTGGTGGCGGTATCGTCCTTGCCGCTGACGATCACGTCGCCGGGGGCGGCCAGGCAATAGTTCATCGCCACGCCGCACTGGTCGGAATAGCTGGCCAGCTGGGTCGGGTGATTGCTGTCCACCGCCACCACGGTGAGCCAGCCTTTCTCCAGATCCGGCGCGAGCGAGGGCAGCGCGGCGATCGTGCTGGGGTTGGCCTGCGAGTCGTTGCCTGCGGCGAACACCACCAGGCCGCCCCAGGAGTTGATGAAGGTGTTGTACGCGTCGTGAAAACTCTGCGTCGCAGCGGTGTTGGTGGAGCTCCAGGTGATGCCGCCCCAGGAGTTGTTCATCACCTTGACCCCGGCCGCGATCAGATCCGTGCTGACCTGTCCCAGCGGGGCGGACGAGGTGACCTGGGCCGGCGGGGCCGTACCGTTGTCGCTGGGCGCGGTGTCGTCGATGATGCGCGCCGAGACCAGATCGGCGCCCGGCGCGATGCCCCCGGGAAACTGGCCGAACGGGATACCCGCCGCGATTTCCGAAACCCAGGTGCCGTGCCCGACCACGTCGTCGATCGCGGTGTTGTTGGTGGTCGGATCGACGTAGATCAGCTCCTGGGTGACGCGGCCGGCCAGGGTCGGATGGCTGCGCATGATGCCGGTGTCGACCACGCCGATGGTCACGCCGGCACCGGTGTATCCCTGGTTGTGCGCCGCGTAGGTGTTGGTGAGCGCCAGTTGCGCGTCCAGCGGCGGCTGCACGGTCGTCGGCGTCGGCGCCGGTGGCGGTGGCGGAGCAATCGCCGTCGGCTTGACCCCGCCGCCACCGCCGCCACAGGCGCTCAAGCCAAGCGCGATGGCGATCGGCAGCAGCGCTTCGCGGTACCGCACCAACCGGTCGATCGTTTTCATCATGTACCCCGACAATACTGGAATTCGCCGGTCGCTCCCGGCTTCCTGCCTCCCGCGACACTAGTGCTTCCCTGCACGTCGGTCGCTCCCGGCTTCCTGCCTCCCGCGACACTAGTGCTTCCCTGCACGTCGGTCGCTCCCGGCTTCCTGCCTCCCGCGACACTAGTGCTTCCCTGCACGTCGGCCCGTGATGGCAGCGCCACACGAAGCGCCCCTGCGCGGCATCTTCGCACAACAAAATTCCAATGAAACCGCCCGAAGGGCTTCTGTTTCGTGGAACCTGTCCGATTTGCCGCGGTTTGCGGCAGGCTGCGATAATCAGGCGGTTGCCCATCAAGCACACGCCCCTCAGCCTTCCATTGGAGTTCCCCATGTCGGATAGCAGCGTAGTCATCGCCGGTGCCAAGCGCACCGCCATCGGCTCCTTCCTCGGCCAGTTCACCGGCGTGCCCACGCCGAAGCTGGGCGCCACCGCCATACGCGCCGCGCTGGAACAGTCCGGCGTGGCCCCGGCCGATGTCAGCGAGGTGATCATGGGTTGCGTGCTGCCGGCCAACCTCGGCCAGGCGCCGGCCCGCCAGGCTTCGCTGGCGGCGGACCTGCCGGCCAGCGCCGGCTGCACCACGATCAACAAGGTCTGCGGTTCGGGCATGAAGGCGATCATGCTGGGCCACGACCTGATCAAGGCCGGCTCGGCTACCGTGGTGATCGCCGGCGGCATGGAATCGATGACCAATGCCCCGCACATGGTCAACGCCCGCACCGGCATCCGCTACGGCGACGGCCAGCTGGTCGACCACATGGCGTGGGACGGCCTGACCAACCCCTATGACGGCAAGTCGATGGGCCTGTTCGGCGAGATGTGCGCCGACAAGTACCACTTCACCCGCGAGGAACAGGATGCGTTCGCGATCGAATCGGTCAATCGCGCCAAGGCCGCCCAGCAGAACGGCGCGTTTGCCGGCGAGATCGTGCCGGTCACCGTGGCTGGCCGCAAGGGCGACGTGCAGGTCGATACCGACGAGCAGCCGGGCCGCTCGGACGTCGCCAAGGTCCCCACCCTGAAGGCCGCCTTCCGCAAGGAGAACGGCACCATCACGGCGGCCAGCTCGTCGAGCATTTCCGACGGCGCCGCCGCCGTGGTCCTGCTGTCGGCGGCCGATGCGCAGGCGCGCGGCATCAAGCCGCTGGCCCGCATCGTGGCGCACGCCACCCATTCGCAGACGCCGGAATGGTTCACCACCGCGCCGGTCGGAGCGATCCAGAAAGTGCTGGGCAAGGCCGGCTGGAAAGTGGCCGACGTGGATCTGTTCGAGGTCAACGAGGCATTCGCCGTCGTGGCCATGGCACCGATGCGCGAACTGGGCATCGCGCACGACAAGCTCAACGTCAACGGCGGCGCCTGTGCGCTGGGTCATCCGATCGGCGCCAGCGGCGCCCGCCTGGTGGTCACCTTGCTGAACGCACTGAAGACACGCGGACTCAAACGCGGTATCGCCTCGCTGTGCATCGGCGGCGGCGAAGCCACGGCGGTGGCGGTGGAGTGCATCGACTGAACCGTCACGGTCCTTTTCCACGACGGCGAGTAGAACAGGGCGCTGCTTCGTTGCTCAGTTCATTACATCCGGGCGATGCGGCAGCCACCCGAGGCGCACCCTCCAAACGGCCAAACGGCACGGGAGATCAACCATGAAGTCCACACGTAGACTGCTCGCCACGGCGTTCGTCGCGCTGTTGGCGGCATGCTCCAACAGCGCGCAGGATTCCGCCCGGGATGCCCACAAGTCGGCCGACACCGCTCAGCAGGCTGCCGATGCCGCGCAACAGGCTGCCGCCCAGGCACCGAACACGGCAACCGAACAGGCTGCCGACCAGGCCAAGATCGCGGCCGACGCGGCGGGCCAGGCTTCCGATCAGGCGCAACAGGCGGCAGCCTCGGCCTCCGCTGCGCCAGCCGCCAGCTCCACCGCCGTCAAACAGGCCACACAAGCCGCAGCCAACGCTGCCGGCACGGCCGAAATGGGCGCGGCGACAGCCAAAGCCGCTGCCGGCAATGCAAAAAAAGCCAGGGACGATGCCGCCAAGGGGCATTGATGCCGCAACCGGCGCACCGCACTGGGCCGTACCGCACTGAAAACCGCAGCCGCCTCGTGCTGCCGGTTTTTTAGCCGATGAGGGTCCGATCCAGGCTGGCGACGCGGCTGACCTCGATGACGAGCAAGGCCCGAATTCCGCTCTGGCCGGCCCCCTGCGGGAGCCCGGCCGGGGTACCCGGCTAAACGAACGATCAATGCGCCTTGAAGCGTCAGTGAAACTTGTGGCGCAATTTCCGCGAAAGCGCTATTAATACGCGGCCATATGGCATTCCACGGCACAGGAGATTCACCATGAAGTTTACGCGTACCCTACTCGCCTCCGCGCTCGTCGCGTTGCTGGCGGCCTGCAGCAACGGCGCGCAGGATTCCGCGCAAGACGCCCAGAAGTCCGCTGACACGGCACAGCAGGCTCCTGCTGCGCCTGCTGCCGCCCCGGCGTCGACCGCTCCGGCCGCAGCCGCTCCGGCTTCGACCGCTGCCGCTCCGGCTTCGACCGCTGCGGCTCCGGCTGCAGCTCCAGCTGCGGCTTCCACCGCGCCCGCCAAAGCCGGTTAAGGATGCAATGAAAGGGTATTGATCCTTTCATGAGCATCCAGAAAAACGGCCGCCCTGTGCGGCCGTTTTTTTGTTCGCCACGACCAATCGCCACACAATGCCCATGGCACGACTCATGGCACGGTGCAACCGACGTTATCATCCAGGCATTTCCCGACTTGCGGTAATTACACATCATGAGTGTCATCGTTTCGCAGATCGACCCGCGTTCACCCGAATTCCAGGCAAACAGCGCGCAGTTGCGCGCCGTGGTCGATGACCTGCAGCGCGAGCTGGCGCGCAGTGCCGAAGGCGGCGGCGAGAAGGCGCGCGAGAAGCACGTGGCCCGCGGCAAATTGCCGCCCCGCGAGCGCATTCGCGCCCTGCTCGATCCGGGCTCACCGTTCCTGGAGCTGTCGCCGCTGGCCGCGCACGGCATGTATCACGATGCCGCCCCCGCGGCGGGCATCATCACCGGCATCGGCCGGGTCAACGGCATCGAGGTGGTGGTGGTGGCCAACGACGCCACCGTGAAGGGCGGCACCTATTTCCCGATGACCGTGAAGAAGCACCTGCGTGCGCAGGAAGTGGCGCTGGAAAACGGCCTGCCCTGCGTCTATCTGGTCGACTCCGGCGGCGCGTTCCTGCCGCTGCAGGACGAGGTGTTCCCGGACCGCGAGCACTTCGGGCGCATCTTCTACAACCAGGCGCGGATGTCCTCGCTCAACATCCCGCAGATCGCGGTGGTGATGGGCAGCTGCACCGCCGGCGGCGCCTACGTACCGGCGATGAGCGACGAGACCGTCATCGTGCGCGAACAGGGCACGATCTTCCTGGGCGGCCCGCCGCTGGTGAAGGCGGCCACCGGCGAGGTGGTGGACGCCGAGACGCTGGGCGGTGCGGACGTCCATACGTCCATCTCCGGCGTGGCCGACCACTTTGCCGAGAACGATGCGCACGCGCTGGCGATCGCCCGCGACATCGTCGGCCACCTCAACCGCAGCAAGCGCATGGCGCTGGCGCTGCGCGCGCCGCTGGAGCCGAAGTACCCCGCCGACGAACTGTACGGCGTGATCCCCGAGGACACCCGCCGCCCGTTCGACATCCGCGAAGTGATCGCGCGCATCGTCGACGGTTCGGAGTTCCACGAGTTCAAGGCGCGCTACGGCAAGACCCTGGTATGCGGCTTCGCGCACATCCACGGCTATCCGGTGGGCATCGTGGCCAACAACGGCATCCTGTTCGCCGAGAGTGCGCTCAAGGGCGCGCACTTCATCGAGCTGTGCAACCAGCGCAACGTGCCGCTGGTGTTCCTGCAGAACATCACCGGCTTCATGGTCGGCAAGAAGTACGAGCAGGCGGGCATCGCCAAGGACGGCGCCAAGATGGTGACCGCGGTGGCCTGTTCGCACGTGCCGAAGTTCACCGTGGTGATCGGCGGCAGCTTCGGCGCCGGCAACTACGCCATGTGCGGCCGCGCCTACGGCGCGCGCTTCCTGTGGATGTGGCCGAACGCGCGCATCAGCGTGATGGGCGGCGAGCAGGCCGCCAGCGTGCTGGCCACGGTGAAGCGCGATGGCATCGAGGCCGCCGGCAAATCATGGAGCGCGGAGGAAGAGGACGCCTTCAAGGCGCCGATCCGCGAGCAGTACGAGCGCCAGGGCCATCCGTACTACGCCAGCGCGCGGCTGTGGGACGACGGCATCATCGATCCGGCCGACACCCGCCGGGTGCTGGGCCTGGCGATCTCCGCCTCGCTCAACGCGCCGATCGAACCGCAACGCTACGGCGTGTTCCGCATGTGAGACCGCCGGCTCAGCCTGGCGGCTCCCCGCCGCGCAGGCGCACGTCGCTGGGGCGCATGTCGGTCCGCTGCACGCTTTGTTCGCGCTGCGATTCGAAGAACTGCTGCACCTGCTGGCAGACGGCCAGGGTGTTCTCGTGGGCGATCGCCGAGACCAGGAACCAGGGCTGGGTCCAGCCAAGCCCGGCGACAATTTTTTCCGCGACCGCCATGCGCTCGTCCGCGGGCAGCATGTCGGACTTGTTCAGCACCAGCCAGCGCGGACGCTCCAGCAGCTCGGGATTGAACCTGGCCAGCTCCTGCTCGATCGCCCGCACCTGCTGGACCGGGTCGGAGCCGTCGATCGGCGCGACGTCGACCAGATGCAGCAGCAGGCTGGTGCGCGCCACATGGCGCAGGAACTGGATGCCGAGCCCGGCACCGTCGGCGGCACCTTCGATCAGGCCGGGAATGTCGGCGATCACGAAGCTCTGGTCGGTGCCCAGGCTGACCACGCCCAGATGCGGATGCAAGGTGGTGAACGGGTAATCCGCCACCCGCGGGGTGGCCGCCGATACCGCGCGGATGAAGGTCGATTTGCCGGCGTTCGGAAAACCGAGCAAGCCGACATCGGCCAGCAGGCGCAGTTCCAGCTTCAGCTCGCGCACCTCGCCGGGGGTGCCCGGCGTGGCCTTGCGTGGTGCCCGGTTCACCGACGTCTTGAAATGGATGTTGCCCAGCCCGCCCTTGCCGCCCTGCGCCACCAGCATGCGCTGGCCGTGCCGGGTGAGGTCGCCGATCAGCTCGCCGGTATCGACGTTGGTGACCATGGTGCCGACCGGCACGCGGATGGTGGTGTCCTCGCCACCCTTGCCGTACATCTGGCTGCCCATGCCGTTTTCGCCGCGCTTCGCCTTGAAGCTGCGCTGGTGGCGAAAATCCACCAGCGTGTTCAGGCCTTCATCGGCAACCAGCCAGATCGAACCGCCGCAGCCGCCGTCGCCGCCGCTGGGGCCGCCCAACGGGATGAACTTCTCGCGGCGGAAGCTGACGCAGCCATTGCCGCCATCGCCCGCCTGGACTTTGATATGGGCTTCGTCGACGAACTTCATGGGTTTTGGCCGGGTTGGGGAACGGGAAACGGGAAACGGGGAGCGATAAATGCTGGCAGAGCGAACAGGGACGGGAACACAGATGAGGCCACAGGATACCGGGAACCATCTATTCCCCGTTCCCTTGGCCCTCCAAAACAAAAGCCCCGCCGGGGCGGGGCCTTCGTTGCCGCATCGTGAAAGGCTTACGCCGGCACGACGTCGACGAAACGACGGTTCTTCTCGCCGCGAACCTTGAACTGGACGGTACCGTCGACCAAGGCGAACAGGGTGTGATCGCGTCCCAGACCCACGCCGGTACCCGGATGGAACTGGGTGCCACGCTGACGCACGATGATGTTGCCGGCCTCGATGGCCTGGCCACCGTAGATCTTCACGCCGAGGTACTTCGGGTTCGAATCGCGACCATTGCGGGTGGAACCGCCTGCCTTTTTGTGTGCCATGACTTTCTACTCCGGCTGAATCAGGCGTTGATGCCCGTGATCTCGATTTCGGTGAAATGCTGACGGTGGCCCTGCTGGCGCTTGTAGTGCTTGCGCCGGCGGAACTTGATGATGCGGATCTTGTCGGCACGGCCGTGCTTGCGCACGGTGGCGCTGACGGTGACGCCGTCGACCAGCGGCGCGCCCACGACGACCGATTCGCCGGCGCCATGCATCAGCACCTGGTCGAAGTTCACCGTAGCGCCCTCTTCGGCGTTCAGCAGCTCCACGCGCAGGACGTCGCCCTGTTGCACGCGATACTGCTTGCCGCCTGTCTTGATGACTGCATAACTCATGGGTAACTCCCTTCTTTAGTTATTCTCTTGGGTCCCGCCATGACCTTAAGGTCGGGTCTGGCGAACTGCGGATTGTAACGGCCCATGGTTGTGCTGGTCAAATACTGACCAGCACAACCCGGAATGCCCGTACCAGGCCATCCCCGGCGGCCCCGTCCCATGCCTTGCGGGCTTCCCTGGCGGCCCCCATCGGCTGGCTGCAAACGGCTTGGTATAGTGGGCGTTCCCCCCATATCCGAGCGTCATGGACACCATCAGCATCCGCGGCGCACGCACGCACAACCTCAAGAACATCGATCTCGACCTGCCGCGCGACCGGCTGATCGTGATCACCGGCCTGTCCGGTTCGGGCAAGTCCTCGCTGGCGTTCGACACGATCTACGCCGAAGGCCAGCGGCGCTACGTCGAGTCGCTGTCGGCCTATGCGCGGCAGTTCCTGTCGATGATGGAAAAGCCGGACGTCGACCACATCGAGGGATTGTCGCCGGCGATCTCGATCGAGCAGAAATCCACCTCGCACAACCCGCGTTCCACCGTGGGCACGATCACCGAGGTCTACGACTACCTGCGCCTGCTGTACGCCCGCGTGGGCACGCCGCGCTGTCCCGACCACGGTATCCCGCTGGAGGCGCAGACGATCAGCCAGATGGTCGATGCCACCCTGGCAATGGACCCGTCGAGGCGCCTGATGCTGCTCGCGCCGGTGATCCGCGAGCGCAAGGGCGAGCACGTGCAGGTATTCGACCAGCTGCGCGCGCAGGGTTTCGTGCGTGCCCGCGTGGACGGCAGCGTGTTCGATCTGGATGCCGTGCCGCCGCTGCCGCTGCGCCAGAAGCACACGATCGAGGCGGTGATCGACCGCTTCCGCCCGCGCGAGGACATCAAGCAGCGCCTGGCCGAATCGTTCGAGACCGCGCTGCGGCTGGGCGACGGGCTGGTGATCCTCGCGGACATGGATGACGACAAGGCATCCGGGCAGTTGCTCTCGTCCCGCTACTCCTGCCCGGTCTGCGACTATTCGCTGCCGGAGCTGGAGCCGCGCCTGTTCTCGTTCAATTCGCCGGTAGGCGCCTGCCCGGCCTGCGACGGACTGGGCGTGACCCAGGTATTCGACGCGGCGCGGGTGGTCGGCCACCCGGAGCTGCCGCTGTCCGGCGGCGCCGTACGCGGCTGGGACCGCCGCAACGCGCATTATTTCCAGCTGATCCTGTCGCTGGCGGCGCATTACGGTTTCGACGTGGACACGCCGTGGAATACGCTTGCCGCGGACGTCCGAAAAGCCATACTGCATGGCAGCGGCAAGGAAAAGATCGCCTTCCGCTACCTCACCGAGCGCGGCGGCAAAGTGACCCGCGAGCATCCGTTCGAGGGCATCGTGCCGAACCTGGAGCGACGCTACAAGGAAACCGAATCCGCCGCCGTGCGCGAGGAACTGGCCAAGTACATCAGCGACCGGCCCTGCCCGGCCTGCGAGGGCCAGCGCCTGAACCGTTCCGCACGCAACGTGTTCGTCGCCGACCATGCGCTGCCCTCGCTGACCCACCTCTCGATCAACGACGCGCTGGCGTTCTTCAGCACGCTCAAGCTCACCGGCTGGCGCGGCGAGATCGCGGCGAAGATCGTCAAGGAAATCCGCGAGCGGCTGACCTTTCTCAACGACGTGGGCCTGAACTACCTCACCCTGGACCGCCAGGCCGATTCGCTGTCCGGCGGCGAAGCGCAGCGCATCCGCCTCGCCTCGCAGATCGGAGCCGGCCTGGTCGGCGTGATGTACGTGCTGGACGAACCCTCGATCGGCCTGCATCAGCGCGACAACGAACGCCTGCTCGGCACGCTCACGCGGCTGCGCGACCTGGGCAACACGGTGATCGTGGTCGAGCACGACGAGGACGCCATCCGGATGGCCGATCACGTGCTCGACATCGGCCCCGGCGCGGGCGTGCACGGCGGCGAGATCGTGGCGCAAGGCACGGTAAAGGACATCCTCGCGTCGCCGCGCTCGGTCACCGGCCAGTTCCTTTCCGGCACGCGCGCGATCGAGGTGCCGCAGGAACGCCGCCAGCCGACCGACCAGGCATCGTGGCTGCACCTGAAGGGCGCCAGCGGCAACAACCTGAAGAACGTCGACCTGGCGATCCCGGCCGGGCTGTTCACCTGCATCACCGGCGTGTCCGGTTCGGGCAAGTCCACCCTGGTCAACGACACGCTGTTCCGGCTCGCCGCGATGGAATTGAACGGCGCAGGCACGCAGCCGGCGCCGTACGCGTCGATGTCGGGCATGGACCTGTTCGACAAGGTGGTCGACATCGACCAGTCGCCGATCGGCCGCACGCCGCGCTCCAACCCCGCCACCTATACCGGCCTGTTCACCCCGCTGCGCGAGATGTTCGCGCAGGTGCCGGAGGCGCGCTCGCGCGGCTACACACCGGGCCGCTTCAGCTTCAACGTGCGCGGCGGCCGCTGCGAGGCGTGCGAAGGCGACGGCATGATCAAGGTGGAGATGCACTTCCTGCCCGACGTCTACGTGCCCTGCGACCTCTGCCACGGCAAGCGCTACAACAGAGAAACGCTGGAGATCCATTACAAGGGCCACACGATCGCCGATGTGCTGGACATGACGGTGGAGGACGCGCTGGCGCTGTTCGAGAACGTGCCGACCATCGCGCGCAAGCTCGACACCCTGCGTGCGGTGGGGCTGGACTACATCAAGCTCGGCCAGAGCGCGACCACGCTCTCCGGCGGCGAGGCGCAGCGCGTGAAGCTGTCCAAGGAGCTGTCCAAGCGCGACACCGGGCGCACGCTGTACATCCTGGACGAACCGACCACCGGCCTGCATTTCCACGACATCGAGCAGCTGCTCGACGTGCTGCACCAGCTGGTCGACCAGGGCAACACGGTGGTGGTGATCGAGCACAACCTGGACGTGATCAAGACCGCCGACTGGGTCGTCGATCTCGGTCCCGAAGGCGGCGCCGGCGGCGGCCGTATCCTGGTCGCCGGCACCCCGGAAACCGTGGCCGCCCACGCCGGCTCGCATACCGGCCGCTTTCTCGCGCCGCATCTCGCGCTGACCATGGCAGGCAGGGTGCCGGGTGCCGAAAAGCGGATCAAGGCCGCCGCCAGACACATCGCCAGTGCCGACAAGCACAAGCCCCTGCCCAGGAAAAAGCGCCCATGACACCGTCGCAACCGACCCGACCGCGCCAGACGGATGCCGACCCGGCAGCGCGCGATGCCGTCGATCCGTCCGCCGCCGCACACGGCGCCCCGCTGTTCGTCGCCAGCCTGTCCGTGCGCTGGCGCGATCTCGATGCGTTCAACCATGTCAACAATTCCACCTACCTCACCTACATCGAGGAAGCGCGCCTGCTGTGGCTGCAGCAGCTGAACGACTGGATGAGCGGGGAATCCGCACCGATCCTGGCCGCCAGCGAACTGAACTATCGCAAGCCGATCGTCTGGCCCGCGTCGCTGCACGTGCAATTGCGTTGCGAACGCCTCGGCAACAGCTCGATCACGCTGTCCCACCGCATCGTCGATGCCGCCGATGCCGCCTGCGTCTACTGCGACGGCCGAACCGTGCTGGTGTGGATCAATCCGCGCCTCGGCAAGCCGGTGCCGCTGCCCCCGACGGTGCGCGCGGCGGCGGCCGGCACCCCGGACCACTGAGCACGCCGCCAACCGCGCCACCATCGGCACAGGGCCTCGCGCGGCATTCGCCATGACGTCCCACGATTCCTGCCACCGCATCCGTCTGATAAGGAGTTCACCATGCTCGACCTGATCACCCACGACACGATCCACGAGATCCAGCTGGCCCGCCCGCCGGTCAATGCGCTGAACCTCGCGCTGGTGCGCGCCTTGCGCGCGGCGATCGACGACAGCGTGCGCGGCGGTGCGCGCGGCATCGTGCTGTCCGGCGCGCAGGGCCTGTTCTCGGCCGGGGTGGACGTGCCGTTGCTGATCGAATGCGACCGCGCCGGGGTGCGCGAATACTGGCGCGAGTTTTTCGCGCTGTGCGCCACCCTGGCCTGCGCACCGGTTCCGCTGGTGGCCGCGATCACCGGCCACAGTCCGGCCGGCGGCGCGGTGCTGGCGCTGTTCTGCGACTACCGGGTGATGGCGGAAGGCCCGTTCCGGATCGGTCTGAACGAAGTGCAGGTCGGGCTGATCGTGCCCGATGCGATCCAATTGGCATTGCGCCGGGTGGTCGGCCCCTATCGCGCCGAGCGGCTGCTGGTCTCGGGTGCCATGATCGAGGCTGCCGAGGCGATGGCCTGCGGTTTCGTCGACGAACTCACCGGCGTCGATCAGGTCGCCACGCGTGCCGTGCGTTGGCTCGGCGAACTGCTGACGCTGCCCTCGCATGCGATGCTGACAACCCGTGCCCTGGCCCGCGCCGACCTCGTCAAGGCCTTCGCCGACCCGGAGGCGTTGCCGCTGGACGAGTTCGTCGACGCGTTTTTCCACCCGCAGACCCAGGCGGTGCTGCGGCAGCTGGTGGCGCAGCTCAAGGCGAAGAAATAAGACCGTAGGAGCGCACCCTGTGCGCGATGCTTTTGCCCACGCCCGGACAAAAAGCATCGCGCACAGGGTGCGCTCCTACGCGAGAGGGGTCAGCCTTTGGCGACCGGCCGTGCCGGGTCGCTGACCCAGCCGCTCCATGACGGCGCAAAAAGCCGCGAACCCCGCAGCCCGGCATGCTCCATCGCCAGCAGGTTGTGGCAGGCGGTGACGCCGGAGCCGCACATGTGCACCACGCCGGACGGGGGGACCGGGCCCAGCAGTGCGAGGAACTCGTCATGCAGTTGGGCCGGCGGCTTGAAGCGACCGTCACTGCCGAGATTGTCGGTGAACGGACGATTCAACGCGCCGGGCACATGGCCGCCGACCGTATCGATCGGCTCGATCTCGCCGCGATAGCGCGGCGCGGCGCGCGCATCGAGCAGCAGTTGATCCGGGCGATCGCGCAGTACGGCAGGCTCGATGAGCAGCTGCGCCGGCGCATAACGCAGCGCCAGCTCGCTCGGCATCCGTGCGGCCGGTTGACCGGCCTCGACCGGCAGGCCCGCGGCCAGCCAGGCGGCGTAGCCGCCATCCAGCACGGCAACCGCCTGCACTCCGGCCAGGCGCAGCATCCACCACAACCGCGCCGCGGCCAGCGCGCCGCCGGCCGCGTCGTAACTGACCACCTGCATGCCCGCGCGCCAGCCCCAGCGCGACAGCAGCGCGTTGAACGCCGATTCCAGCGGCAGTGGATGGCGGCCGAGGCCTGCGGCCTGCCGCGAGAGATCGGACAGGTCGCGGTCCAGGCTGGCGTAGACCGCACCCGGAACATGGCCGCCCAGATAATCGCGCTGCCCCTGCTGCGGATCGGCCAGATCGAAACGGCAATCGACGATGAGCGCCTCTTTCGGCGCCAGCGCGGCGAGAGTGGACGGGTCGATCAGGGTGGTCTTCAAGCTCATGGCGGAACCGTTTCAAGGTAGGCTCGGATGGTGCAACCCGCATCATGCACCGGACAGCGCATCGGATCGGGGACGGACGATCAGGCGTGCCCCATCCGCTGCAGAAGATTGCACAGCATCGCGGCCGTGGCGCCCCAGATGCGATGGCGGCCATGGACGAATTCCACCATCGGCCGTCGCTCGCCGCGAAACTCCATCGTGTAGCGGCGCCGATTCGCCGGATCCAGGAAGAATGCCAGCGGTACCTCGAACACTTCGGCGACCTCGTCCGGTGCCGGTCGCCATTGCGCCTCGGCGGCAATGCTCGCCACCACCGGGGTGATGCAGTAGCCGCTGATCGTCTCGAAGCGATCCAGATAACCCAGCGGCGTCACCAGCGTACGATCGAGGCCGATCTCCTCCTCGCTTTCGCGCAGCGCCGTGGCTAGCGCATCGGCGTCATCGGGATCGCTGCGACCGCCGGGAAACGCCACCTGGCCCGCGTGCGCCTGCAGCTGATCGGTGCGCACGGTGAGCACCAGATGCGGCTGCGCACCTTCGCGCAAACCGACCAGCACGGCTGCCGGATGGCGCGTGACGTGACCGAGCAGAGCGGTCATGTCGGCGTGATTCCAGCCAGGACCCGTCGGTGGCGCCGACAGCGGCAGCAGGGCGTTCCGCAGCGTATTCATCACGATCGTGGTGCCCTGCGCCTGCCGGTGCCTGGCGGGCAGGATTTCGTGCATGACATGCTGCCGCTCGGCATCGCTCATCACCAGCCAGCGGCCGATCTCCACGTCCGTGCGCCGGCAACCGATGCAATAGCCGTGATCATCCAGCCGGCAGATGCCGATGCAGGGGGTCAGCGGAAGCGTTGCGGCGAGGGCGGAGTCATCTGGCATGCCCTGCGATGTTACCACTCGCCGGTGTCATGGCTTGCCCGCACCGGCCTTGATGTCGAGCAACTGGATGTCGAAGACCAGCGCCTCATTCGGACCGATCCGCGGCAACGCACCGGCCTCTCCGTAAGCCAGCCGGGGCGGAATCACCACCTTCCAGCGGTCGCCCACGTGCATGCGCGGGATCACGTCCTGCCAGCCCGAAAGGACCGAGTTGACGGCGAAGCTGACCGGAGTGCCGCGGGCCCAGGTATTGTCGAACTCGGTGCCGTCGACCAGCATGCCGCGATAATTCACCGTAACCGTGCTGGCTACCGTCGGGCTGGTCGAACCGGAGCCTTTTTGAAGCACCTGGTACTGGATGCCCGAGGGCAACTGCACCACCCCCGGCTGCTGCCGGTTATGCGCCATGAAGGCCTCGCTCTTGCGTTCGTTGGCCTTGGCTATGCGCTTGAATTCAGCCAGCGCATCGGCATGCATCTGCGCATTGAGGCGTTGCAGCTGCTGCTGCATGTCCTGCATCGACACAGTGGGACGCCGCCTGGCGTAGGCATCCTCGATCGCCCGCTGCAGCGTGGGTATGTCCACTTCCGGCTTGCCGTCGGCGAACTGGCTGCCGATCTGGTAGCCGATCGCATACGAAAGCTTGGCCTTGTCCAGCTTGTCCGTCGATGCTGCCGCTGGCGCGCGACCCTGCGCATGCGCCACTGCACCGAGCAGCAACACGCCAGGCAACAACCAACGCAGCTTTGTCATGCCTTTCTCCATCGGGCCTTCCCGGATCGCGGCGGCGAATCCGTAGCGGGCATCCTAAGCGGTTCGCGGAATTTCTGCAGCGAATGGTACCCGGGCTTGAGAAACCGGGTCGTGGCAAAGGTTCCCGCTGCTACCATCGCGATTTCACATCCCCGGGGATCTATCCATGGCCTATCGCAATCTGCAAATCGGCAACCGCGGCGCAATACGCACGATCATCATCGACCGCCCCGACAAGCTCAATGCACTCGATCGCGACACCATCAACGAGTTGGCCATCGCCTTTGCGCAGGCTGCGCAGGACGATGCCGTGCGGGTGGTGGTGTTGAGCGGAGCCGGCGAGAAGGCGTTCGTCGCCGGTGCCGATATCGCCGAAATGCACGGCTACACGCCGGTGCAGGCGCAGGCTTTCTCGCGTGCCGGCCAGCGTTTGATGAGTGCGATCGAACGGCTCGGCAAACCGGTCATCGCACGGATCCAGGGCTTCGCACTGGGCGGCGGCATGGAGCTGGCCATGGCCTGCCATCTGCGCGTGGCCAGCGCGAAGGCGAAGTTCGGCCAGCCGGAAATCAACCTCGGCCTGATCCCCGGCTTCGGCGGCACCCAGCGCCTGCAGCGGCTGGCTGGCCGCGGGGCGGCGCTGGAGCTGTGCCTGACCGGAACCGTGATTGGCGCCCAGCGCGCCTTTGAACTGGGTCTGGTCACCCGCCTCGCGCCGCCCGAGACCCTGGACGAGACGGTTGATGCGCTGGCCGATCAACTTGCCGCCGCCGCACCGCTGGCGGCCGCCGGCATTCTCGATGCCGTGCTCGGCGGCGGCGAAACGGCGATCGATCAAGGGCTGGAATTCGAGACGCAGGCTTTCGCGCTGGCGTTCTCCACCGAGGACATGCGCGAAGGCACCACCGCGTTCCTGGAAAAGCGCAAAGCCGAATTCAAGGGCTGCTGAAAGCCTGCCTACCGTAGGAGCGCACCCTGTGCGCGAATGCGTTTTGCCAAAGGTGAAGAAAAAGCATTCGCGCACAGGGTGCGCTCCTACGGTAGGCAGGCTTCAGTGGCCCCCACCGCGATATTTTTTCTCGCCGGCGGTCACGTGCAGATCCAGCCGGTTCTCCGGCGGCGCCAGCGGGCAGGTCGCAAACGGGGTGAACGCGCACGGCGGATTGTAGGCCTCGTTGAAATCGAGCATCACCTTGCCGCCCTTCGGCAGCGCGGCGTAAAGAAAGCGCGCCGCACCATAGGTCTCCCTGCCGGAAGTGCGGTCGGCGATCACGAAAAACAGCTTGCCGCCCGGCTCCTCCTGATAGGGCAACAGCTCGCAAGTGCGGCCATCGCGCCGGAACACCGCCTTGCCCGGCACGGCGACCTTGTCGATGCTGCCGATCACGGTGCCTATCTCCAGCGCATGCGGCGGATCGAATGGCACCCAGTCGGCAACGATGTGCCACGACGGATCGATCGGAAAGTAATCGATGCCGAGGAAATCCTTGCGCGTGACCGCGTCGCTGTCCTTCACCCGCAGCGCCTTGCGGCCGTCGCGATCGATCACATGGAAGTTCGCGCTGCCGAAGCTCACCCCGGTCGGCGCGGCACCGTCGATCGCATGCTTGTCGTCGATCAGCGCCGCTTCAGCCCCGGGCCTGCCGTCGATCGTGGCGCCACTTTCCCTGGCCAGCACGATATGCACGGCGCCGCCCTTGTCCAGGGTCACGGTACCCAGATGCGCAGGCCCGGCCTTGAGCACGATGTCGTTGTCGGCGGCGGTTCCGACGCGGTTGTCGCCTTCCTTCAGCCATTCCAGTCCGATCAGGCTCAGCCAGCCGCCAGGTGCCGTGAGCCGCGCGACCCGGTCGGCGCGCCATTGCTCGATTTGCTGCGTGTACTCAGGTGTCGCGGCGGTAGCAGCCGGGGTTTGGTCATGCACGGCGACAATTCCGGTAGGAGCCCACCCTGTGGGCGAAAACATGCTGCGACGCGACCTGTGATTGCGCACAAGGTGCGCACCTGCCAATCGGGTTATTCGAATGTGGTCCCACGCGCGGCGTGAGCCAAGTATGGCCGTCCGTTTGCGCGCACCGCAAGCGCAGGGTCAGCGGCCGCGCATGAAAAGCCTGTCGAGCTCCCCCAGGCTCAGCTGGGTCCAGGTCGGGCGCCCGTGATTGCACTGGCCGGAGCGTTCGGTCGCCTCCATCTCGCGCAGCAGGGCATTCATTTCCGGCAGGGTCAGACGGCGCCCGGCACGCACCGAGCCGTGGCAGGCCATGGTCGAAAGCAATTCGTTCTCCAGCTCCTGCAAGCGCCGCGAACTGCCGTGCTGGGCCAGCTCGGCCAGTACGTCGCGACTGAGCTGGCCGACATCCGCGCCTTCCAGCAGTGCCGGTATGCGTCGCACCACGATCGTCGACGGGCCGCTGCGCGACAGTTCGAGGCCCCAGTCGGCCAGCGCCTCGGCATGCTCCTCGGCGGCGGCGGCTTCCCGCGCACTCACCGCGATGCTCAGCGGCACCAGCAACATCTGCGAACGCAGATTGCTGCATGCGCGGGCGGACTTCAGTTTTTCGTAGGTGATGCGTTCGTGTGCCGCATGCATGTCCACCAGCACCAGACCCTGCGCATTCTCGGCCAATACGAAAATGTTCTTCAGCTGGGCGATCGCAAAACCCAGTGGCGGCGCTTCGCCCGCATCCGCTTCCGGCATCGGCGCAGGGGCCCGCGATGCCGACGGCGATTCGCCGAGCAAGGCGGCATAGCCGGCCAGCGGCGCATCGCGCACGCCGAGATTCAGCCGGCTCTGGCTGGATTGACCGGACCACGCCATCGGCGAAGACGGCGGCGCGGCATGCCGATCGCCCACCGCCGGCACCGCATCCGCCTGCTGTCCGGCACGCGTCTGCGCCAACGCCTCGTGCAGGGTGCGAAAGAGAAAATCGTGCACCAGCCGCTGCTCGCGAAAGCGCACTTCGTGCTTGGCCGGATGCACGTTCACGTCCACGCCGGCCGGGTCGAGCTGCAGATACAGCACGAACGCGGCATGCCGGCCGTGAAACAGCACATCGGCATAGGCCTGGCGCACCGCATGAGCCACGATGCGGTCGCGCACCAGCCGGCCGTTGACGTAGAAATACTGCGCATCGGCCTGCGCGCGCGATGCCGTCGGCAAGCCCACCCAACCGGACAGGTGCAAGCCGGCCATGGCGTGATCGATGCGCAGGCTCTGCGCGGGAAACTCCTCGCCCAGCACCTCGGCCACCCGCTGCAGTGCGGCCTGATCGTCGCCGGCAACCTTCCATATCCGTACCGGCTTGCCGTTGTGGCTGAGCCGGAACTCCACCGTGCCGCGGGCCAGTGCCAGCGACTTCAGCAGATCGTCGATATGCGCGAATTCGGTGCGCTCGGCGCGCAGGAATTTTCGCCGCGCCGGCACGTTGTAGAACAGGTCGCGCACTTCCACGCTGGTACCTGCCGGATGCTGCGCGGGACGCGCCGCCTGCAACCTGCCGCCGTCGACTTCGATGCGAAAGGCGGCGTCCCGGCCGCGCGCACGCGAGGTCAGCGCAAACCGCGACACCGACGAGACCGAGGCCAGTGCCTCGCCGCGAAAACCCATGCTGGCGACGTGTTCCAGATCGTCGAAGCTGCCGATCTTGCTGGTCGCGTGCGAGGCCACCGCCAGCGACAGTTCATCGGATACGATGCCGCCGCCGTCGTCGCGCACCCGGATCAGGCGGGAGCCGCCGGCCTCGATATCCACCTCGATGCGGCCGGCACCGGCATCGAGACTGTTTTCCACCAGCTCCTTGACCACCGAGGACGGTCGTTCGATCACCTCGCCGGCGGCGATCTGGTTGATGAGTTCGGGCGGCAGCAGACGGATCGCGGACATCCGCCAAGCTTAAGGGAATCGCGCGACAAGTTCAGTGCCGGCGCGGCGGATCGGCCGCCCGCCCGCGCCGGCCTCGCCCGGGCCGACGCCACACCGATGGAATGGCGCGGCTCAGCTGGCGGGAATGGTCAGCACGGTGCCGGCGCGCACCGTGTTGCTGTCGATCCGGTTGGCGTCCTTCAACGCATCGACACTGACGCCGTAACGCCGCGCGATGCTGCCCAGGCTCTCGCCACGGCCGACCCGATGGACGTCGTGCGCACGCCGCCCCGCGCGCGCCGACCGGTTGCTGGCCAGCGTCGTGCCGCTGCCGTGGCGACTGCGCGATGCCGGATCGAGGTCGTTGCCGGCCGCCGCCTGGGCGGCGAACCAGGTGCCTTGCGGCGGCGTGGACTCGAAATAGCTCTTCACGCCGCCCATGATCGCCTCGGCGAGCTGCCGCTGGTGCGCCGCATCGCGCAACTTGCGCTCCTCGAGCGGATTGCTGATGAAGGCGGTCTCGACCAGGATCGAGGGCACGTCCGGCGAACGCAGCACCACGAAGTTGGCGCGCTCGACATAGCCGCGATGGGTCGGCCCGAGCCGGGCCAGCGCCTTGAGCACGTTGCCGGCGACCACGTCGCTGGCCTGCATGGCCCAGCCCTGCTGCAGATCCAGCAGCACCTTGGCCAGGCCATCGTCCTTGTCGTCCAGCGTGGTGCCGCCGATCAGGTCGGCGCGATTCTCGCGGTCGGCGAGCCAGCGGGCGGCTTCGCTGGTCTTGCCGCGCGGCGACAGCACCCACACCGACGAGCCCCTGGCATCGTCGGTGACGTAGGAATCGGCGTGGATCGACACGAACAGGTCGGCGTTGTTCTCGCGTGCGATCTGATAGCGCTGCTTGAGCGGGATGAAGTAATCGCCGTTGCGGGTCAGCACGGCCTGCATGCCCGGCTGGCGATCGATCTGCTCCGCCAGGTCGCGGGCCACGGCCAGGGTGATGTTCTTCTCCAGCGTGCCATCCGGGCCGCGGGCACCGGAATCCTTGCCGCCGTGACCGGCATCGATGCAGACCACCACCTTGCGCTCGCCGTCGAGCATGGCCGCCGCCTGACGTACCGACGCCAGGCTGCCGTGCCTGGGCACCGCACGATGCCGGGCTGCCACCCGTTCGCTGCGGGGTCCGGCTGCCTCGGTCGGCGCGGCAACCTCGTCATGGCCCGGGTACAGATCCAGCACCAGCCGGTAATCCGTGCCATGGGCAGGTTTGAGCACGAAGCTTTTCAACCGGCTGTCCGCTGCCACCTCGGCATTGAGTTGCAGGTGGCCATGCACACGGGCATGGCTCATGCCGCGGTAAAGCCCCTGGGCGCCAGGAGCGGCAAAGCCATCGGCGACCCGGCTGTCGCCCAGATCCACGGTCAGCCGATCTCCCGCCTGGCTGATCCTGTAGTTCAGCTCGCCGGAGGCATCGAAAACCACACGCGTGTATTCGGGACCGGCCCACACCCGCGCAGCCTGCACTTCTGCCGCATCGGCCGCACAGAGCGGCGCCGCTGCCGCGATCGCGACAGCGGCGAGCCCGAGCAAGCTGTTCAGGTAACCCCTCATGGGCCGCATTGAAGCGCAGTCATGCAATGAATGCAAGACCATTTTTCCTTGAATATCCATGACCTGCAGGCCATTCATCAGACCAAATCAAGTTATCGACCTCAAGTCGCGTATTTCGAACCGATCTGTCGTCGCATTTGCCCGACTAAAATGCCATGATAAACAATCATTTAGGCAATGTCCGCAGAGCCGGCAGGGCGATCAGGACAGTTGCTCGAACAGACGTTCGCCGCGCGCCGTGCACGCCCGCAGCAACGCATGGCGGCCGCTGCCGGCATAGCTCATTTGCAGTTGCAGGTCGGCTGCCGGCAACGCACCGGCACCGCGTTCCGGCCACTCCACCAGGACCAGCGCCGCCGGTTCGGCCAGGGCGTCCAGGCCCAGCCATTCCAGCTCGCCGGGATCGGCGATCCGGTACAGATCCAGATGCCAGGCCGGCCGGCCCTGCGCCGCATAGCCTTCGACCAGGCTGTAAGTGGGGCTCTTGATGCGTTCGCCCACGCCGCAAGCGGCCAGCAAGGCGCGCGCAAAACTGGTCTTGCCGGCGCCCAGCGGCCCGTCGAGATAAATCACCAATCCTTCGCCTTGCAGCGCCCCGGCCACGCGCCTGGCCAGCAGGCCGGTAGCCGCTTCGTCGGGCAGGCTCCACGCGCGAGCGGTCGTGTGCCGCTCACTCATGCCCGCACTCGTCGCCCGGCAGGCCGTTGCCCAGGGCACGCAAGGGCGACAGCAGGTCGCTGGCCAGCAGGCCGCGTTCCCCCCGTTGTGCGGCATGATCGCCGGCACGCGCATGCAGGCCCACGCCGAGGCAGGCCGCCTGCCACGCGGTGCAGCCCTGCGCCAGCAACGCGGCGATGATGCCGGCAAGCAGATCGCCCATGCCGCCCGAAGCCATGCCGGGATTGCCCCACGGACAGACTTCCAGACGTCCATCCGGATCGGCGATCAGGCTGCCGGCGCCTTTCAATACCACCACCGCGGCATAGCGGCGGGCCAGTTCGCGCACGGCGGCGAAACGGTCCCTCTCGATTTCGGGCGTGGCCACGCCAAGCAATCGGGCGGCCTCGCCGGGATGGGGGGTCAACACAGCCGGCACGCTGAATTTCCGCGGTTCCCTGACCAGCAGGTTCAGCCCGTCGGCATCGAGTACCAGCGGCTTGTCCGTGCCCAGCGCAATCAGCCACAGCGCGTGCCCCCATGCGCCTTTTCCCAGTCCCGGCCCCACGGCAAGCACGCTGGCCCATTCCAGCAACGGTTCCAGCCATTGCGGTTCATCGATTGCCTGCACCATCATCTCCGGGCGCGCGGCATTGAGTGCCAGCACATGCCCGCTGCGGGTGGCCACACCGACCAGGCCGGCACCGGCGCGCAACGCCGCCTCGCCCGTCATGCGCACCGCACCGGCCATGCCGTGATCCCCGCCGACCACCAGCACGTGGCCGTAGCTGCCCTTGTTGGCGTAACGGGCTCTTGGCGGCAAGCTGGCGGCGACCAGCAATTGTGCGTCCGGACACACGCCGGCGTACACGTGCTCGGGCACTCCCAGGGTGGCCAGCTCCAGCACGCCCACGTGATCGGCCGAACGGCCGGTATGCAGCCCGCGCTTGCCGGCAATGAAGGTCACGGTGACGTCGGCGCGGATCGTCGCGCCGGGACAGTGGCCGCTATCGGCATCCAGTCCGGAGGGCACGTCCAGCGCCAGCACCGGCTGACCGCTGGCATTGATCTGCTCGACCAGTCGCGCGACGGATGGCTCGAGTGCGCGATCGAGGCCGATGCCATACAGCGCATCCACATGCAATTCGGTTTCGCCCAGATCGCACTGCGCATCCCACAGCCGCACCCGGCCGCCACCGGCTTCCCACGCGGAGCGTGCCAGCGCCGCATCGCCATGTGCCCTGGCAGCCAGCGCCACCAGCTCGACCTGCAGCCCTGCCTCGCGAGCCAGCACGGCGAGCAGGAATCCGTCGCCGCCGTTGTTGCCCGGCCCGCAGTAGATCCGGATCCGGCGCACCTGCGGCCAGTGTCGGTGCAAACTGCCGAGCGCCGCATTCGCCGCCCGGCGCATCAGCTCCTCGCCGGAAACCCCCAGGGCCGCGAACGCCGCGCGTTCGATCGCGCGCAGCTGCCCGACGGTGTACAGATCACGGTTGTGAGGATGGCTTGGCATGCGCGGATTATAGGCGTGGCCAGCGCCTACAATAGGCCTATGCCACCTGCCGACACCCGCACTGCAACCGATTACGCAGCGCTGGCCCGCGACATCAAGCGCTGGGCCGTCGAGTTGGGCTTTGCCCAGGCCGGCATCAGCGGCACCGGCCTGGGCGATGACGAACCGCATCTCCAACGCTGGCTGCAGCATGGCCATCACGGCGAGATGAGCTACATGGCCCGCCACGGCGACAAGCGCAGCCGTCCGGCGGAACTCGAACCGGGCACGCAGCGAGTCATTTCGGTGCGCATGGATTACATCCCGCCCGGCATCCGCGACGCCTGGAGCGTGCTTGAAGATACCGAAGCCGGTTACGTCTCCCGTTACGCGCTGGGCCGCGATTACCACAAGCTGATGCGCAGTCGCCTGCAGCGGCTGGCCGAGCGCATCCACGCCGCGGTCGGCGACTTCGGCTATCGCGCCTATGTGGATTCCGCGCCGGTACTGGAGAAGGCGCTGGCGCGCAACGCGGGTCTGGGCTGGATCGGCAAGCACACCGTGCTGATCAACCGCAGCGCCGGCTCGTATTTTTTCCTCGGCGAGCTTTACACCGACCTGCCGCTGCCGGTCGATGCGCCGGCCGGCGCGCACTGCGGCAGTTGCAGTCGCTGCATCGAGATCTGCCCGACCCGGGCGATCCTGGGGCCGTACCGGCTCGACGCACGGCGCTGCATTTCCTATCTCACCATCGAACTCAGGGGCAGCATCCCGGAAGACCTGCGCGCACCGATGGGCAACCGCATCTTCGGTTGCGACGACTGCCAGCTGGTCTGTCCGTGGAACAAGTTCGCGCAGGTCGCGGCGGAGCCCGACTTCGCCCCCCGCCACAGTCTCGACGGCGCCCGACTGGTCGAGCTGTTCGGCTGGAACGAGCAGGAGTTTCTGCGGCGCACCGAAGGCATGGCGATCCGTCGCACGGGCTACGAGGGCTGGTTGCGCAATATCGCGGTGGCGCTGGGCAACGCGCCGCGCTCAGCGGCGGTGCGCGACGCGCTCATGGCGCGCGCCGATCACCCTTCGGCAATCGTGCGCGAGCATGTGGCCTGGGCACTGGCACGGCAACGCGCCTGAGCGTGGAGGAGGTCCGGACAGTTCAGACGGCAGCCATCTGCTTGGGAATCGTGCGGTTGGTGTGGCTGATGCGGTTATGCGCGTCCACGTAGACCATGGTCGGCAGATATTGCGCCAGCTCGGCCTCGCTCAACTGCGCGAATGCCGCGATGATGACCAGATCGCCGGCCTGCGCACTGCGCGCGGCACTGCCGTTGACCGAGATGATGCCGGAACCCTCCTCGGCGCGCAGCGCGTAGGTGACGAAGCGCTGGCCGCTGTTGACGTTCCACGCGTGGATCTGCTCGTACTCGCGGATACCCGAAGCATCCAGCAGCAAGCCGTCGATGGCGATCGAGCCTTCGTAATGCAGCTCGGCATGGGTCACGGTCGCCCGGTGGATCTTGGCCTTGAGCATGTTCAGGTGCATGACGTTCTTTCCAGCAGGAACAGCCTGCAGAGTGGGCAATTATCGAGCCGATGACACTGCACCGCAACAATGGCGGAATTGTTGCCGATATGCGGGCAGTTCAATCGAACAACAAGTTGTCGATCAGGCGGGTGTTGCCCAGTCGCGCGGCAATCAACGCGATCAGGCCCTGGCGCTCTTCTGCGGCCGGTTCGGCCAGATCCTCGGCGCGGCGGATCACCACGTAGTCGGGAGCAAACCCGGCACGTATCAATCGCGCCGCGGCCGCCTGCTCGATCACCCGCCAGGCATGGCCTTTTTGCAGCAGGTCGCGCATCTTCAGCAAGCTGTCGTAAATCAACGGCGCCCGTGCCCGCTCCTCGGCGGACAAGTACTGGTTGCGCGAGCTCAATGCCAGGCCGTCGTCGGCACGCAGGGTCGGTGCCGCCATCACCTTCAGCGGCAAGGACAGATCGAGCACCATCCGCTGAATCACTTTCAGCTGCTGGAAATCCTTCTGGCCGAACACTGCCAGATCCGGTTGCACCAGATTGAACAGCTTGCACACCACCGTGGCGACGCCGTCGAAATGCCCCGGCCGGTGCGCGCCTTCCAGCGTTTCGGTGATCAGGGGCACACGAAGACTGACGCTGTGTCCGGCGCCGAACGGGTAGATCGTCGCCACGTCCGGGGCGAACAGCAGGTCGCAGTCCTGCTCGGTCAGCGCAGCCTGATCCTGCACCAGCGTGCGCGGATAGCGCTCGAAATCCTCGTTGGGGCCGAACTGGGTGGGATTGACGAACACGCTGGCGACCACCCGGTCGGTGCGCGCCCGCGCCAGCTTGATCAACGACTGGTGGCCGGCATGCAGGTTGCCCATGGTCGGCACGAAACCCACCGTCTGGCCCTTGCTGCGCCAGCCACGAATCGCGGCACGCAGGCCGGGAGCGTCTTGTACGGTCTGCATGGCGGTGCGCTCAGGCGAAACTGTGTTCGGCGGCCGGAAACGCGCCGCTGCGCACATCCTCGGCATAGGCGGCGATCGCCGCCGCCACCGAGTCGCGTCCGGCCAGGAAATCCTTGCTGAACTTCGGCCGCTTGCCCGGCGTGATGCCGAGCATGTCGTGGATCACCAGCACCTGCCCGTCGCAATGCGGGCCGGCGCCGATGCCGATCACCGGAATCCTGACGGCTGCGGTCACCCGCCGGCCCAGCTCGACCGGCACGCCCTCGAGCACCAGCAGGTCCGCCCCGGCGGCCTGCACCGCCAGCGCCTGGTCCACGATGTGATCGGCGGCGGCCTGCTCGCGCCCCTGGATGCGGAAGCCGCCGAATTTGTGCACGGACTGCGGCGTCAGCCCCAGATGCGCGCAGACCGGGATCGCCCGCTCGACCAGTGCGGCGATGGCCTCCAGGATATGCGTCGCCGCACCCTCGATCTTCACCATCGCCGCGCCGCCTTCGCCCACCAGCCGCGCGCCGGCTTCCAGTGCGTGCGCGATATCGCGATCGGCCATGAACGGCAGGTCGGCCACCAGCAACGTCGCCGACAACCCGCGGGCGACCGCGGCGGTGTGATAGACCATGTGGTCGAGGGTCACCGGCAGCGTGCTGCGATGCCCCTGCACCACCATGCCGAGCGAATCGCCGACCAGCGCGACGTCGACGCCTGCAGCCTCCAGCTGCCAGGCGAAACTGGCATCGTAGGCGGTAAGCATGACGATACGCCGCCCCTGCGACTTCATTGCCTGCAGGCTCGGCACGGTAACCGGCTTGCGTTCGGGGACACTGGCGTTGTGCACGTACACGGCAATTCCTCATCTGGTAATGGCGAGCGCACGATTATCCGGCGCGCGACGAGAGTGGCTCAAGGCAATCTTTCGCAACCGGCAAGATCGAGCCGGGTCAGCAACTGCGCCACCGTGCCGTATCCGGGCAGTGGCAGCGTGGGCGCGATGTCGTGCAGCGGCAGCAACACGAAGGCACGCTCGGCCATGCGCGGGTGCGGCAGACTCAGTCGCGCATCATCGATCCGTACGCCATCGACGTGCAGCAGATCCAGATCCAGCGTACGCGGACCGTTGCGTTCGGCTCGCAGGCGGCCGGCCTTGCGTTCGATCTCCAGCAAGGCATCAAGCAATCCATGCGCGGACAATCCGCTATCCAGTTGCACGGCGGCATTGATGAACGGCGGCTGCTCGAGCATGCCCCACGGCGGCGTGCGGTACAGGTGCGAGCGATGCAGCAGGCGGGTATCGGGCAACGCCGCCAGCGCCGCCATGGCGTCGAGCACCTGCTGCCGCGAATCGCCCAGATTGCTGCCCAGCGCGACGTAGGCCAGCGTCACACGGAACCCGATTTGCCGCCGGAACGGCGCCGACGCCGGCGCGGCGGGGCGCCGCTTGCTGTCGGGATGTGGGGGTCGCTCGCCTTGCCGCCGCCACCGGCCGGCAGCGCAGCCGCCAGCATGTCCTGCGGCAGCTGCTGCGCATGTGCCCACCACTGGCCCAGTTCGCGGACCGCGGGCGATTCATCCGCCCGCAGCAGCAGAAAATCGAAAGCGGCGCGGAAACGCGGATGCGTCATCAGGCGAAAAACCCGTTTGCGCTGGATCTGTTCGAAGCGCGGCTGCAGCGACCAGATTTCCTCCATGGTGAAGGTGAACCGGCGCGGGATCGCCACCCGCTGGCACTGCTCCGCGACCACCTTGCCGGCGGCGTGCTCCCATGCTTCGTTGGCAGCCATGCCCTGCCCGATCCAGTAATGCGCCAGATCGCGCACCTCGCCCCACAACAGCACCGCAAACAGGAACGCCGGGGTGACCGACTTGCCTTCGGCGATGCGTGCATCGGTGTTGGCCAGGCCCTGTTCGACCAGCGAACGCAAGGCGTCGTCGCCGCGTTCCAGCGCTCTCGCGGTCACCGGAAACAGGAATTTCAGCAGCCCGCATTTTTCCAGCATGCGGAAACTCTTGAGCCCATGGCCACCGAAAAACATCTTCAACGACTCGTCGAACAGGCGTGCCGGCGCCGCTTCGGCCAGCAGCGGCCCGAGTGTCTGGAACGGCGCCAGGGCTTGTGCGTCGATGCGCAATTCGAGCTTGGCCGCCAGCCGCGCGGCACGCAGCATCCGCACCGGATCCTCGCGGTAACGCGTGGCCGGATCGCCGATCAGCCGCAGCATGCGGTCATCGAGGTCCTGCATGCCGCCGACATAGTCGCGTACCGAAAAATCGCTGATGTCGTAATACATCGCATTGACGCGGAAGTCGCGGCGCACCGCGTCCTCCTCGATCGTGCCCCAGATATTGTCGCGCATGATGCGCCCGTCGACGATGTGGCGGTCGCCTTCACCGTCCTCTTCGCCGAGGCCGCGGAACGTCGCCACCTCGATGATTTCCGGTCCGAACACCACATGCGCGAGGCGAAAGCGGCGGCCGATCAGGCGGCAGTTGCGGAACAGCTTTTTCACCTCGTCCGGCGTCGCGTCGGTGGCGACGTCGAAATCCTTCGGCTGCATGCCCAGCAACAGGTCGCGTACCGCGCCGCCGACCAGATAGGCCGCATAGCCGGCCTCGTTCAGCCGGTACAGCACCCGCAACGCCGCCTTGCTGATGTTCTTGCGCGAGATGATGTGCTGGTCGCGCGGAATGATCCGCAGCGCTGGCGTGATGTCGGTCCTTGCTTCGAGGTTCAAGCGGTCAGAATCCTTGGTGGGGCGCGATCGCCCTTGATTGCAGTCGGTCGTGGCATCGGGCGCCACGAATTGCCTGCCGGTACGGACTGTGCAAGCCCGGCCACGGCCTGCTTCGATCGGCGCAGGTCATCCATGGCCAGCATTGCCGCACGAAACAATTCCGTTATACTAGCGCGCCTCGCAGGATAACGCTCCCTTCGTCTAGTGGCCCAGGACACTGCCCTCTCAAGGCGGGAACACGAGTTCGAGTCTCGTAGGGAGCGCCATTTGCTTGTGCAACCGAACGTTACCTGTGCGATCTTCCATGATCGCTGCAACCCGGCAAGAAGACGGCAACTTGCGGTCTACGCTCCGGATTGGAGACTAGAGGCGGCCATCCCATGCCGCACTTTTCATAAAGGCCCTCTTGCGGCGACACTTCGTCCCGCCACATACCCAGAGCGCGGCTCCATGACTTTTGTCGTCATCGATAACTGCATCAAGTGCAAATACACCGATTGCGTCGAGGTATGTCCGGTCGACGCCTTCCATGAAGGCCCCAATTTCCTGGTGATCGACCCGGACGAGTGCATCGACTGCACCTTGTGCGAACCGGAGTGTCCGATCAATGCGATCTATCCCGAAGACGACGTTCCAGCCGGCCAGGAAAGCTTCGTGGCGCTGAATGCCGAACTGGCCAAGGGCTGGCCGGTGATCACCGAGCGCAAGGATGCCCCTTCCGACGCCAAGAACTGGGAAGGCAAGCCGGACAAGCTCAAACTGCTGCAACGCTGAGCTTGCCCCTCGAACGTGATCAACGCCGTCCTCCCTGGGCGGCGTTTCCGTTTGCCCCCTGCGCAGAGAGGCTTGGGCTTTCCTGATCACGTCGGAGGAGGGTGAAGGGCCGATGCCCACGGGAAATCCTGCAAAGAGAATCCCGCAATCGGCCCTCGGCGATCAACCGCCCAGGCGCGATTTCAGCGTGTCGATCACCTTGGCCACGGCGGCCGCATTGCCCTGTGCCCGCACTTCGCTGCCATTGCTTCCGCTGCTGTCGATGCTGATCTGCACCTGATGCGAAGCGCCGCCCGGCGCGTTGCTGGAATCATGCCGGCCGAACCTGAACAGCCGACCGAAGAAGCTCCTTTTCTTTTCCTGCGCGGCAACGTCGGAAACGTTCAATGCGTAACTGTGCGCGGCATCGTCATGGCCGACCAGTTGCCCCAGGCTGCCGCCCTGCAGTATCTCGCCCACCCGGCGATACGTGTTGTCGACGCTGTCGGCCAGGACGAAACCGTCGGCGAGCTGGCCGGCTTCCGAACCCACGCTGGCGACGGCTCCGTTCGCAGTCGGATGGTTCGCGCCGGGGGGCGGAATCACCAGCGCATCGCTGGTCGCGGGCCGATCCATCTGCGGCGGAATCTCCAGCGGCGACTCCTGCTTGGCGGTGTTCCACGCCTTGTGCGAGCGGAACATGCCACAGCCGGAAAGCAGCAAGCCAGCGACGGCAAGCGCAGACAGGGCCAGGAGGAACGAGGGTTTTTTCATGTAAGCAGATTCCGTGAGATAAGTCAGGCAACCTTCAACCGGTTGCAGTCGCCAAGGATGCCAGACTGGACAACGCTTGGTGTAATCGAGTGCGATCCGGGCCGTCTTCCAGTTCGACCAGCGGCAACCTCGGCAACGCCGAACCCAGCCCCAGCGCAGGCAGTCCTGCCTTGACCGCGATCGGATTCGGCGCACAGTCGAGCGCCTTCAGCAACGGCTCGAGTCCGGCCCGGCAATGCGCCGTGGCAACCCTGTCGCCACCAGTGGCGGCATCGCACAACCGACGAAAAGCGTTCGGCGCCAGATTGGCCACCACTGAGATGGTACCGGCCGCACCGGCCAGCATGGCCTCGCCTGCACTGCCATCGTCACCGGACAGATAGACGAAATCCTCGCGCACAAGTTCCGCCAGGGCCAGAATCCGCCGATGATCGCTGCATGCCTCCTTGATGCCGACGATCGCCGGGTGTTCACGCAGCCGGGCCACGGTTGCCGGCAGCAGATCGCAGCCGGTGCGGCTGGGCACGTTGTACAGCAGCAGCGGCAGGCCGCCGTGCTCGGCCACTTCCAGGTAATGCCGACGCAGCCCCTCCTGGGTCGGGCGCACGTAAAACGGAACCACCACCAATGCGGCAGCGGCACCCAGCGCCCTGGCGCGACGGGTCATGGCAATGGTCTTGGCGGTGCCCGCTTCGCCGGTACCGGCCAGCACCGGCACCCGCCCGGCCACCCGTTCAAGGGCAAACGCCAGCAAGCGGTCGAACTCGTCGTGTTCGAGCATGTGGGCCTCGCCGGTCGAGCCGGCGACCACCAGCGCCTGCGTGCCGCCAGCCAACTGGTAGTCCAGCAATCGGCCAAAGGCGGGCAGGTCGAGCGCACCGTCGGCCGTGAACGGAGTGACCAGCGCGCAGATGCTTCCGCGAATGTTCAAGGCACGATTCCGCAACATGGCAAGCCGGTCATGTTACTTGCCGCCTTGGCGGACGGGCAAGTAGACTTGATTGGAGTAGTCTCATGCGTCCGCATTGCGCGCAATGACGTCACAGGCAGGCCCTCTTGAAATCCTCTTCGTCCTCTGCGCGTTCGGGCAACGACAACCAGCTGTTGATCCAGGTGCTCACCCCGACGGCCAAATCGCCGTTGCTGGCGCTGGCCAAACGCATCGCCGATGCAGGCTGCAATCTCTCCGAATCGCGCGTCTCGACCATCGGCACGGAAATCTCGCTGATGCTGCTGGCCAGCGGCACGTGGGATGCGCTGGCGAAACTGGAAACCGCCCTGACCAAGCTGGCTCGGGACGAGAGCCTGCGGCTGGTGCATTACCGCACCAGTCCGCGCGAGAACAGCTCGCATCTGCTGCCGTATCTGGTGGAAGTGGTGGCTGCCGACCGACCCGGCATCGTGGCACGGATCGTGGAGTTCTTCAGCCAGCACGGGATCAGCGTGGAACAACTGAACTCCACACGCTACCACGCGATGCAGACCGGCGCCGAGATGTTCCAGGCGCAGTTCACCATCGGCATCCCGGCGGAGATCCACATCGCCGCCCTGCGCGACGATTTTCTCGAACTGTGCGACGGGCTGAATCTCGACGCGATCATGGACCCGGTCAAATTCTGAGGATCGCGCGATATCGGTTGCCTGGCAAGGGCTGTTATCCGCGGCCATTCACGCGCTAGTCTTGCTCCCGACACCTGTCGAGGGTCTCCGGCATTGCAGACGGCACATCGATTCATGCTGAGCGTCACCCCGGTGCCGGTGCGCCCGGCGGTTCCGGCAACCAGGCCGACCGGCCCAGGCAGATTTGCCGCTCCCCCTGCCCACCCACAAGTGCGGTGCCCGGCCGCCGCACCGGAGCTGCCATGCCCGACATCGGCCAGATGATCCCGCGACTCAGAGGCCCGATCGGCGATGGCAGCGAACTCGATCTGGCCAGTCTGCGCGGCGCATGGGTGGTGGTGTATTTCTACCCCAGGGACAGCACGCCCGGCTGCACCGGCGAGGCGAAGGACTTCCGCGACCTGTACGCCGATTTTCGCCGGCGTGGCGCGCAGGTCATCGGCGTGTCGCGCGACCCGGTGAAATCGCATGCGAACTTTGCCCTGAAGCACAACCTGCCGTTTCCGCTGATCTCCGATCCCGGGGAAACCTGGTGCCAGGCATTCGACGTGATCCGCGAGAAGATGCTGTACGGCAAGCGCCACATGGGTGTCGTGCGCAGCACTTTCCTGATCGACCCCACCGGCAGGCTGGCTCGCGAATGGCGCAACGTGAAGGTCCCCGGTCACGCGCAGTGCGTGCTCGATGCCATCCCCGCCCGGTGATCCGCGCTCCCTTCATGGCTTCCCCGCCCCGGCACGTCGGCAAGCAGCCGATGGCGATCGCCATGCCCATCCGCCCGCGGCCACCCTTGCACCGCGATTCTTCCACCCATCCACCCGCGAGGATTCTTCCGCATGACCGGAAGCAAGCGCATCTACGCCCTGGACACCAACGTCCTGCTGCACGACCCGACCTCGCTGTTCCGCTTCGAGGAACACGATGTCTTCATCCCGATGACCGTGCTGGAGGAACTGGACGAAAAAAAGAAAGGCTCCTCGGAAGTCTCGCGCAACGGCCGTCAGGTCAGCCGTTTTCTCAACGAACTGATCGAACGCGGCAAGCAGCACGATCTGCGCGACGGACTGGCGCTGACCAATCCCCAGGGCATCACCCTCAAGCAGGGTGCGGCGGCCGGCCGCCTGTACTTCCAGCAGCGCGTCAGCAATGGGCACGACAAGGCGGACAACCAGATCCTGTCCGGCGTGATCGAACTGCGCGACCAGAACCCCGAGCGGGAGGTCATTCTGGTCAGCAAGGACATCAACCTGCGGATCAAGGCAAGCATCTACGGCATCGTCGCCGAGGACTACGAAAACGACCGTGCGCTGGATGATTTCTCCCTGCTCTACACCGGTGCCGCCAAGCTGCCCGAGGATTTCTGGGACCGGCACCCGGAGGTGAGGTCATGGAGCGAGCGCGGGCGCACGTTCTACCAGGTGGATCGGCACAGCGAAGAGGAGTGGTACCCCAACCAATGCCTGTACCTGCCGGGCGAGAATGACGTCGAACTGCGTGTGCTGCACATCGACGATGCCAGCGCCACGCTGGTGCTGCTGGACGATCATTCGCACGCCAACCACCATGTGTGGGGCATCGGCGCACGCAACCGCGAACAGAACTTCGCACTCAACGCGCTGATGGACCCGGACATCGACTTCGTCACCCTGCTCGGCAACGCCGGCACCGGCAAGACCCTGCTGGCGCTGGCGGCCGGCCTCGCGCAGGTGATGGATCAGCAGCTCTACCGCGAGATCATCATGACCCGCGCCACGGTCTCGGTGGGCGAGGACATCGGCTTCCTGCCCGGCACCGAGGAAGAAAAAATGACCCCGTGGATGGGCGCGCTGACCGACAACCTGGAAGTGCTGGCCAACCCCGAGGACGGCGGCAGCTGGGGGCGCCAGGCCACCAACGACCTGCTTGCCTCGCGCATCAAGATCCGCTCGCTGAACTTCATGCGCGGACGCACTTTCCTGTCGCGCTACCTGATCATCGACGAGGCGCAGAACCTCACCCCGAAGCAGATGAAAACCCTGGTCACCCGCGCCGGACCGGGCACCAAGATCGTCTGCCTGGGCAACGTCGAACAGATCGACACGCCTTACCTCACCGAGACCACTTCCGGCCTCACCTACGCGGTGGACCGCTTCAAGCAATGGGAGCACTCGGCGCATATCACGCTGCGCCGCGGCGAGCGTTCGCGGCTGGCGGATTTCGCCGCGGAGGTGCTGTAGCTCCCGCCCAGCCTGCCGGGCAGGCAGCGTTTGTGGGCGGCTTCAGCCGCGATGCTGCCGGGCTGCCTGGCCATCAGCATCCGCGGGAAGCGTAGAATGGGCGTCCGCCGTTCCCGGTCCAGACGCCCATGATTCTTGCTCCCCGCCTGTTCCTGCTGCTGTTGCTTGTGCTGTTCACGCTGTGCGTGCTGCTGGTGCACCTGCGCGGCCGCGCACGGCTGCGTTTCGATCGCCAATTGGTCGATCACTCGGCCGTGTTCGCACCGTACAACCTGTTGATGTATGCGTTTTCGGCAGTGCCGGCGCAACCGATCCTCGATCGCCGCGGCTTTCCGCAGCTCGATCTGCTGCAGGCCAACTGGCAGATCATTCGCGATGAGGCGACGCGCCTGTTCGACGAGGGTTACATCCGGGCCACCGAGCAGCACAACGACGCCAGCTTCAACAGTTTCTTCAAGCAGGGCTGGAAGCGCTTTTACCTCAAGTGGTACGGCGAGCCGCTGGCATCGGCCGAGGCCCTGTGCCCGCAGACGGTCGCACTGCTGCAGGCGATCCCCAGCATCAAGGCTGCGATGTTCGCGCTGCTGCCGCCAGGCAGCAAGCTCAACCCGCACCGTGATCCGTTTGCCGGCTCGCTGCGCTACCACCTGGGGCTGATCACGCCCAATTCGCCCGACTGCCGCATCCTCGTCGATGGCGAGGAGCACGCCTGGGGCGACGGCAAGGACGTGGTATTCGACGAAACCTATGTGCACTGGGCCGAGAACAGGACCGGGCAGACCAGGGTGATCCTGTTCGCCGACGTGGAGCGCCCGCTGCGCACGCGCTGGATGCGCGCGATCAACCAGCGGGTAAGCGCCTTCATGGGCAGGATCACCGCTTCGCCGAACACCGATGGCGAAGCGGAGAAAACCGGTTTCGTGAACCGCCTCTTTGCGCTCAGCCAGCGCCGGCGAGGAGCCGGCCATGCGCTCAAGGCGCTGTTCAAGCGCAGGCACAGGAAGCTGTACAGGGCCTGCAAGTACATCGGCATCCTGCTCCTGATCTGGCTGATCTTCCTGGCGCCATGGCCGATCTTTCGCTGATCGGTCGCAACGGGCGACCCTCGTGCGCCCTCGATGCGTACCCGGTGTGCCACGGATGGTTCGCCGCGATCAATCACGCCAGTGGCGGATCGGCGAAAGCGAATCCGGGAAGGCGCCGGACTCGCCGACTCGAAAAAACGCCGGGACGGCGGCCTTTCAAGATGCCGGCGTCTCTGCTGGAGCGCTTCGCAATTCCGTTCAAGAGCGGACCCGGCACCTGTCAGCCAGCATCGCAGTGAACGCCCCGGCTCGGGCCGGGGCCGCAGGTTGCCCCGGCCGTCCCTCCAGACCACCCCCGCGCGGCTCCGCCCACGGCGGTTGCCTGGCGGGAGAAGACTCGCACCTCCAAGTGTGTGCGCCCTGCCGGGCGCATCAAGAAAAGCCCGCCGAGTGGCGGGCTTTCTCGCATCGGCACCGCGCGCCGCGGCTTACCCCAGCAACACCCGGTTCATCCGCTGCACAAACGCCGCCGGATCCGGCAATTGCGCCCCGGCGGCGATCTCGGCCTGCTCCAGCAGCAAGCCGGCAAGGTCGCGAGCCTTGGCCTCGTCGGCCTCGGCCTCCACCCGCTTGACCAGCGCATGGGCCGGATTGATCTCCAGCGTGGGCTTGTTCTGGGGCATGTCGTGGCCGGCTTCGCGCAGCAGGCGGGCTATGTGCGGGGCCATCTCGTAGTCGCTGAGGGCGAGGCAGGACGGCGAATCGGTGAGACGGGCGGATACCTTCACCTCACTCACGCGATCGCCCAGCAGCTCCTTCAGCTTTTTCAGCAGCGGCTCGGCGGCCTTGCTGGCCTCTTCCTGTTTCGCCTTGTCGGCCTCGTCCAGCGGCAGCTCGCCCTTGGCCACGTTCTTGAGTTTCTTGCCGGCATATTCGCTGAGGCTGCCCAGCATCCATTCGTCGATGCGGTCGGACATCAGCAGCACTTCGATGCCCTTGGCCTTGAACGCCTCCAGCTGCGGACTGCCCAGCGCCGCGGCGTAGCTGTCGGCGGTGATGAACCAGATGGTGTCCTGACCCACCGCCATGCGCCCGATATAGTCGTCGAACGAGACGGTCTGCGCGCTCCCTGCGCCGGGCATCGACAAGGTGCCGGTGGAGGCGAAGCGCAGCAGCTTGGCGATGCGCTCGCGGTTGTTGGCGTCTTCGCTGACGCCTTCCTTGAGCGTATTGCCGAACGCCTTGTAGAACGTGGCGAATTTCTCGGGCTCGTCCCTGGCCAGCTTTTCGATCAGATCCAGCACGCGCTTGACGCAGGCGGCCTTGATGCGATCGAGCTGACGGTTCTGCTGCAGCAATTCGCGACTGACGTTGAGCGGCAGGTCGTCGGCATCCACCACGCCGCGCACGAAGCGCAGGTAGTTCGGCAGCAGCTCCTCGGCGGCATCCATGATGAAGACGCGCTTGATGTACAGCTTCAGGCCCTTGCGCTCGTCACGGCCGCCCATCATCAGGTCGAACGGCGGCTGCGACGGGATATAGAGCAGAGTGGTGAAGCTCTGGCTGCCCTCGACGCGGTTGTGCGTCCACGCCAGCGCATCGTTGAAATCGTGGCCGAGCGACTTGTAGAAGCCCTGGTAGTCGTCGTCGCTGATGTCGGCCCTGGGCTTGGCCCACAGCGCGGAGGCATCGTTGGCGGTTTCCCACTCGCGCGCGGGCGCCGCTTCGCCCTCTTTCGCCTCGACTTCCTTCGGAATGCGGATCGGGAAGGCAACGTGGTCGGAGTATTTGCGGATCAGCGAGCGCAGCTGCCAGCCCTTGAGGAAGTCGTCCTCGTCGGCCTTCAGGTGCAGGGTTACCGCGGTGCCGCGCTCGGCCAGCTCGACCTGCTCCAGCGTGTATTCGCCCTTGCCGTCGCTTTCCCACTTCACGCCCTCGCCGGCCGGCGCGTCGGCGCGGCGGGTGACGACGGTGACCTTGTCGGCCACCACGAAGGCGGAATAGAAGCCCACGCCGAACTGGCCGATCAGCCGCGCGTCGGCCTTCTGCTCGCCGCTCATCGCCTCCAGGAAGCGGCGCGTGCCGGAACTGGCGATGGTGCCGATGTTGGCCACCACCTCGTCGCGGGTCATGCCGATGCCGTTGTCGTGCACGGTGACGGTGCGTGCGGTCGCGTCCCAGCTCACGTCGATGTGCAGCTCGCTGTCGCCGGCGGACAGTTCGGGCCTGGCGATCGATTCGAAGCGCAGCTTGTCGCAGGCGTCGGAGGCGTTTGAGATCAGTTCGCGCAGGAAGATTTCCTTGTGCGAGTACAGCGAATGCGTGACCAGGTGCAGTACCTGGGCGACTTCGGCTTCGAACTTGCGGGTTTCGGCAGGTGCGTTCATGGATGGCAACTCTTGTCAGGCTGAAAGAACGGATGGCGAAACGGGCGAGCCGCCGGCAGATGCCGGCCTCTCGCCCTGCCCTCTTCCCCGGGCGCCTCCACAAGGGGCGAGGGCGCAATATGTCGGTCATGCCGCGCGATATCCGCCGTCGCGGCGATGCGCAGGTCACTCCTCTGCCGGACCGGAAGACGAGCGACACCGAACCATGCGACGCGACGCACGGCGATGCGGAGCATGGTGCCCGCCATGGGCAGTCAGGGGAAAACGCGCCTATGGCGGCCTGCCATCATTCGGGGCGGCGAGCGGGAGTTTCAAGGGGTCCGGCGGCTTTTCCGGGAACCACGCCGCAGGCGACACCTCCCGGCAGCACCAGGAGCCCGACAGGCTCCTAGAATATCCGCATGACCTATCGCGGCCGCTTCGCCCCTTCTCCCACCGGTCAACTGCATTTCGGCTCGCTGGTGGCGGCGGTCGGCAGCTGGCTGAGTGCGCGACACGCCGGCGGCCAGTGGCTGCTGCGAATGGAAGACATCGACCCCACGCGCGAAGTCCCCGGATCGGCCAGCGGCATTCTCGCCGCGCTGCCGGCCTTCGGCCTGGTGGCCGATACGCCGCCGCTGTTCCAGTCGCAGCGACGCGGCGCGTACGAGGCGGCGTTCGAGCAATTGCGCGCCGCGGGCATGGCCTTTGCCTGCTGGTGCAGCCGCAGCGATCTGGCGGCCAACGGCGGGATACATCGCGACGGACAATGCATCGCACCGGCCAACCCCGATCGACCGCCGGCATGGCGCCTGCGCGTGCCGGATATCGCGCTGGATTTCCACGATGCACTGCAAGGCCCGCAGCGCGAGCATCTGCGCCAGAGCGTGGGCGACTTCGTGATACGCCGCGCCGACGACGCCTATTCGTACCAGCTGGCCTGCGTGGTGGACGATGCGTTCCAGCGCATCACCGAGGTGGTGCGCGGTCACGACCTGCTCGACTCCACCGCGCGACAGATCTGGCTGCAACGCTGTCTCGGGCTGCCCACGCCAGCGTATCGGCACCTGCCGCTGGTGCTCGATGGCGATGGCCGCAAGCTGTCGAAATCCGACCGGGCCTTTCCGGTCGATCCGGCCGACCCATTGCCGGCCTTGCGCCAGGCGCTGGCTTTTCTGGGGCTGCCGGCACCCACGGCAGCCGCCGACGTGCACGGTTCGCTGGCGCAGGCGCTGGCCGGTTTCGACCCCGCCCTTTTGCCGCAATGCAGCGGTCGTTCTGTCGCCTGAACCGCTATAAAGAAACCGTATGCCGGCTCGCTGCGATGACCAATTGCAGCACTCGTTTGCGATGCTGCCGGCATGACACGCACCCTCTTGCTTCACCACACAGGAGATCCACAACATGACTCAGCGCACGGCATTGGTTACAGGCGGTACCGGTGGCATCGGTGGCGCGATCATCCGCTACCTGGCCGGCCAGGGGCATCGCGTTGCCACCAATTACCGTGA
>JAGWNA010000090.1 GCA_028871555.1 Lysobacteraceae bacterium | reverse complement strand
CAGTCATTCCTCTCGGCCAGGCGTCGCCGCCTGGCTCCAGCAACCTACCCGGGAACAACGCGGGCCGCGTTATCGTTCCCCTATTTGGTCTTGCTCCGAGTGGGGTTTACCGTGCCGTACGGCGTTGGCCCCGTACGCGGTGCGCTCTTGCCGCACCCTTTCACCCTTGCCTGATCCTCTTGCGAGGCCATCGGCGGTCTGCTCTCTGTTGCACTGGCCGTCAGCTCACGCTGCCCAGGAGTTACCTGGCACTCTGCCCTGTGGAGCCCGGACTTTCCTCGATGCGCTTGTCGCGCGACGCGACTGTCCGGCCGACTCCACGTACAGTCTACTAGTAGGAGCGCACCTTGTGCGCGATGCTTTTTACCGATGTCGTCGCCAAAAGCATCGCGCACAAGGTGCGCTCCTACCCCACGTAAAGCTCCTTGCGCGGCGCACCGCTGATCAAGGCGGCCAGCCTGGCCGCCTTGGCGGGCGGCAGTTCCTCGCGCAGGATCGCGAAGATGCGCCGACCTTCGGCCAGTTTCGCACCGGCCTCCTGGCCGCAGCCGGCGACCAGCAGCACGCATTCGCCACGCTGCTGGTCGGGATCGGCGATCACCCGCGCAGCCAGTTCCGCCAGCGGCTCGCCGATCACCGTCTCGAACAGCTTGGTCAGTTCGCGTGCCAGCACCGCCATGCGCTCGCCGCCGAAGACATCGCGCATGTCGGCCAGGCTCTCGGCGACCCGATGCGAGGATTCGTAGAAAATCAGCGTGCGCGCATCGCCGGCCAGTTCCTGCAACCGCCCCTTCCGCGCCGCCGCCTTCGGCGGCAGAAACCCCTCGAACACGAAACGATCGCTCGGCAATCCCGCCACCGACAGCGCCGCGACGGCCGCACACGCGCCGGGCACCGGCACGCAGCGGATGCCCGCGGCACGCGCGGCGCGCACCAGGCGAAAGCCCGGGTCGCTGATCAATGGCGTGCCGGCGTCCGAAATCAGCGCCACCGAATCGCCTGCCACCAGCCGCTGCACGATGGCCTCCACCGCATCGCGTTCATTGTGCTCGTGCAAGGCGATCAACGGCGTATCGATGCCGTGGTGCAGCAGCAGCGGGCGGCTGTGGCGGGTGTCTTCGGCGGCGATCACCGCGACCGCACGCAGGCTGTCGATGGCGCGGGCGGACAGATCGTCGCGATGACCGATCGGGGTAGCCACCACCCACAGGCAGCCGGGCTGAACTGATGACATCGGAAAACTCCTGCACCGCGACCGGGCAATGCGATCCGCTATGATCGCTCATTGACGACCATGACGATCGAGGGATTTCCCATGCGCCTCATGCGCCTCTCGCGCGCCGCCGCGATCGGACTGCTGCTTGCATTCGCGCTGACCGGTTGCATGCCGACCAACATCCAGCGCTCGCCGGCCGAAATCGCAGCCGCGCGCAGTGCCGCCGCCCTGGCGCAACAAGGGCAGTTCGAACAGGCCGCACAGGCCTATCTGGCACTTGCCGCCCAATCCCCCAGCCGCCAGGACCATTATCGACTGCTTGCCACCGAGGCGTGGTGGCAGGAAGGTCGGATCGAGCACGCCGCCGCCACGCTTGCGCAGATCAGATCGCAGCGCCTGAGCGGCGACGAGCCATTGCGTCTGGACCTGCTGCAGGCCGAACTGGCGCTGTCCAGGCATGATCCCGCCACCGCACTGCGGCTCACCGGCCAGCCAAACGCTGCCGTGCCGCCGTCACTGCAGTTGCGCCTGTATGAACTGCGGGCCCGCGCGCTGGCCGCCAGCGGCGACAGCTGGGGTGCCGCGCGCACCCGGATTCAGATGGACAGCAAACTGAGCAGTTTCGACCAATCGCAGAACCGCCGGCAGGCGCTCGGCCTGTTGCGCAAGGTCGGCGTCGAATCGCTCAAGCTGCGCGCCGCCGCAATGACCCCGAACGACCGCATGCTGTCCTGGGTCGACGAGGCCCTCAGTCAGCTCGGCGTGGCCGTGGCGCGACCGCAGATCACCCTGCAGCAGCCGGTTGGAACCCTCATGCCCGGCCCCGGGGCGAATGTGCGCGAAGGCTACAAGGTGCCTGCGCAGGTTGCGCTGCTGCTGCCCGGCGACGGCAACTATGCGGCAGCCGGCACGTCGATCCGGGAAGGGTTTTTCGCCGCCTACATCAATGCCGGCCAGAACCGTGCACCGCGTCCGCTGGTGCGCGTGTACAACAGTCACGGCACGCCTGACGGCGCCGTCAAGGCCTACCGGCAGGCCGTCGCGGATGGCGCGAAACTGGTGGTCGGCCCATTGACCCGCAGTGAAGTCGCTGCAGTGTTCGGCCAGGCGCAGCTGCCCGTGCCGGTGCTGGCGTTGAATCATCCCGACAGCCAGCAGCTGCCGGCCGGCAATGCCAGCGAATTCGGCCTGCTGCCGGAAACCGAGGGTGCCCAGGCCGCCGATCACATGATCGAACGTGGCCTGCGGCATGCCTATGTGCTGATCTCCGGCGATGACTTCGCGCAACGGGCCGCCAGCGCATTCAAGGCCGAGTTGGCCGCCCGCGGCGGCCAGCTGGACGGCATGGCCACGCTGACGAACTTCACCAGCGTGCTCGGCGCACTGAAAACCGCCGGCATCCCGATGATTGCCAACACCGGCACCAGCACGCCGCCGGACACGGCGACCATCACGAATACCGGCATCTTCATCAGCATGCGGCCGAACCAGGCGCGTATGCTGTTGCCGCAGATGCAGATCGCCAACATCCACCTGCCGATTTTCGCCACCTCGCACGTCTATGCCGGTTCCGACAACACCACGGCCGACCGCGATCTGGATGGCGTGGAGTTCTGCGATGCGCCATGGTTGTTCAACGCCCAGCCCGGCCTGCCCGACCATGACGACATCGCCGCCCGGCTTCCGGCTGCCCGTGGCGGCGCCGCACGACTGTTCGCGTTCGGCATGGATGCCTGGAATCTGGTGCCTTACCTCGACTGGCTGCGCGAGCACCCCGGCAGTTACCTGCCCGGCGCCAGCGGGCAGCTGGCCGCGGACCAGTTCGGCCGCGTGCGTCGCGTGCTGATCTGGGCCAGATTCCAGGATGGCCTGGCGCGGCCGCTCGGTGGCAGCCTGCAGATGGACGACGTTCCCTCCAGTACGCCGCCGGCAACGACCGCGCCGATGCCGGCAGGTTCGTCGTCAAGCAGCGGCAATCCGTCGACCGCTGGCTGATGCGCGCCATCGGCGACCCCTTCGAACAACGCGCCTGCACCGAACTCGAACGGGCCGGGCTGAGCCTGCTCGCACGCAACTACAGCACGCGCCACGGCGAGCTGGATCTGGTGATGCGCGACGGCGACACCGTGGTGTTCGTCGAAGTGCGTTATCGCCGGAGCGTCGGTCATGGCGATGCCGCCGCCTCGGTCACGGCCAGCAAGCAGGCCAGGCTGATCCAGGCCGCCGGGCACTGGCTCGCCGCCCATCCGCAACACGCGCGGCGTACCTGCCGCTTCGATGTGATCAGCTACGACGGCCCGGCCGATGCGGTCCGCCGGAACTGGCTGCGCGGCGCCTTCGAGGCTGCATCGGCCCCGTAGACACTCTGTTCGCCGTCAAGCGATTTTCAGTGTCGCAAGGAGCCCGCTGGCGGGCGATAGCTCTTGCGAGTCCCCGAATGGAACCTCGAAAAACCCACACTTGTTCGTCATTACCAGCGAAAGCTGGAAGAGCTTTACAACGGCGAAGCCGGTCATCCAGCGTCTTTGCTTTTCAACCGCTTGGAAGGCACTGGATTCCAGCTTTCGCTGGAATGACGGGTTATTCGAGGTTCCCTGAAGCAGGGCATCGCGCGCCAGCGCGCTCCTGCGCGAAATCGAGGTTGCGGCGAAATCGGCGAACAGGAAATTATTCCCGCGGGTGGATTACGCTTCACGCATGCCCGTGTCCACCGAACTGCTTGCCGCCCTGCGCGAAATCTTCCCCGCCGATGCGCTGGCCACCGGCGAAGCCGAGCGCATCGCCTACGCCTACGACAACTCGCGCCTGCACGCCCTGCCCGATGCGGTGGTGTTCCCCACCGGACATGCCCAGGTCGAGGCGCTGGTGCAGGCGTGCCGGAAGCATCGGGTGCCGGTGATCGCGCGCGGCCGCGGCAGCAACACCACCGGCGCCACCGTGCCGGTGAACGGCGGCGTGGTGGCGAGTTTCGAGCGGATGGGCCGGATCCTGCGGATCGACCCGGACAACCGCCTCGCCGTGGTCGAGCCGGGCGTGCTCAATGGCGACCTGCAGCAGGCACTGGCCGCGCACGGCTTGTTCTGGCCGCCCGATCCCGGCTCGGCGCCGTGGTGCACCATCGGCGGCAACCTGGCCTGCAACTCGGCCGGTCCGCGCACGGTGAAATACGGCAGCCCGCGCGAAAATACCCTTGGCCTGCGTGCGGTCGCCGGCAACGGCGAGGGTTTCCGCTGCGGCACCTGCACCAGCAAGGGCGCCACCGGTTATGACCTGACCCGGTTGCTGATCGGATCGGAAGGCACGCTGGCGCTGATCACCGAGGCCACCCTGAAGCTCACGCCGAAATCGTCGGCGCTGCGCACGCTGCGCGCGACCTACCGCGATGTCGGCGCCGCCGCCCGCGCCGTGGCGCGGATCATGGCGCAGCCGGTGACGCCGTGCGCGCTGGAGTTCATCGACGAGGCGGCATTGAAACTGGCGCGCGACCACGGCGGCGACAGCGTGCCGCTGGCCGGCGCGATGCTGCTGATCGAAGTGGACGGCGAGCCGGAGACCTTGCCCAGTGCCGTCGCGGCGGTCTCGGCCGCCGCCCGTGGCGATGGGCTCGACGAGTTGAAGGTCGCGCAAGGCACCGAGGAAACCCGTGTCTTGTGGGCAGCCCGCAAGGCACTGTCGCCGGCGCAGCGCACGATCTCGCCGCACAAGATCAACGAGGACGTGGTGGTGCCGGTGAGCCGTCTGCCGGCGCTGGTCGACGGCATCAGGCGCCTGTCGGCGACGCATGGCGTGCAGATCGTTACTTTCGGTCACGCCGGCAACGGCAACCTGCACGTCAACCTGCTGCCGCGCGACGACGCCGAGCGCGCGCGCGCGCAGGCCTGTCTGGCCGAGGTCTTCGCATTGGTGATCGCACTCGAGGGCACGCTGTCGGGCGAGCACGGCATCGGCATGCTCAAGCGCGAATTCATGCCGCTGGCGCTGGAACCGGCGACGCTGGCGCTGATGCACGGCGTCAAGCAGGCCTTTGATCCCGACGGCATTCTCAATCCCGGCAAGCTGCTGCCCTGATTCCCGGATGTCGCTTCACCCCTGCAGGAATTTCGCAGGGTATGCCAACATTCCAAGAATGCCCGCCCCCCTCGACCGCCTGCTCGCCGAAATCCGTGCCTGCCAGCTCTGTGCCGCCCACCTGCCGCACGGCGTGCGCCCGGTGCTGCAGGCGTCGGCCACATCGCGGCTGCTGATCGTCAGCCAGGCCCCGGGACGCAAGGTGCACGCCAGCGGCGTGCCGTTCGACGACGTCAGCGGCGATCGCCTGCGCGATTGGCTGGGCATCGATCGCGACACGTTCTACGACCCTGCCCGCATCGCCATCGTGCCGATGGGTTTCTGCTTTCCCGGCAGCGGGCGCGCCGGCGACCTGCCGCCGCGGGCCGAATGCGCACCGGCCTGGCATCGGCGATTGTTGCCGCTGCTCACCGAAGTGAGGCTGACCCTGCTGGTCGGCCAGTATGCACAGGCGGGCCTGCTCGGCCTGCCGCGCGGCACCCGCCTGACCGATACCATGCTGGCCTGGCGCGAACACCTCGCCCACGCGCGTCTGCCGCTGCCGCATCCGAGCCCGCGCAACCGGTTGTGGCTGGCACGCAATCCGTGGTTCGCCGGTGAGCTGCTGCCGGTACTGCGCGAGCGTGTGGTTGAAGTCCTGCCTGCCGCCGGTTGAGCCTGCCGGACCGGTTTGCGCTGCATCGCGCCTTGCCGCGCGTGCAGCGGTTGTCTAACCTGCCGAAGTTCAATGCCAGGGGATCGCCCCGTGGCGCTTCCCCGGGAACACCCATGCCGGAAATCCGTCCATGAGCCTCAAGCTGCGACTCGTAGCGATGAACTTCCTGCAATTCTTCGTATGGGGCTCGTGGCTGCTCACCATCGGCGCCTACTGGTTCCAGAACCGGCACTGGTCCGGTGCCCAGTTCGGCGCGATCTTCTCGACCATGGGCATCGCCTCGCTGTTCATGCCCTCGCTGATGGGCATGATCGCGGACAAATGGATCAATGCGGAAAAGCTCTACGGCGCGCTGCACATCGCCGGTGCCGCCGTGCTGCTCGCGGTTCCGCTGATCGACCACCCCGCCACCCTGTTCTGGGTGATGCTGCTCAACATGATGTGCTACATGCCGACCATCTCGCTGTCGATCGCGGTGGCCTACTCCGCACTGAAAGGCGACGGCAAGGACGTGGTGATCGATTACCCGCCGATCCGCGTATGGGGCACGATCGGTTTCATCGCCGCCCTGTGGACGGTGAGCCTGCTGCATCTGGAAACGTCCGCCGGCCAGTTCTACGTGGCCTCCGGCGCGGCCCTGCTGCTGGGCCTGTATGCGTTCAGCCTGCCGCCGTGCCCGCCGAAACTGGGGCGTCGGCCGGACACGTCGCTGCTCGATACGCTGGGCCTGACTTCGTTCAAGCTGTTCCGCAACGGCAAGATGGCGATCTTCTTCATCTTCGCGATGCTGCTGGGCGCCGCGCTGCAGTTGACCAACGCCTACGGCGACACCTTCCTGCACGATTTCGCCAGGGTCGATGCCTACAAGGGGCTGCTGGCGGTGCGCTACCCGGCGATCATCATGTCGATTTCGCAGGTCTCCGAGACGCTGTTCATCCTGGCCATACCGTTCTTCCTGAAGCGCTTCGGCATCAAGACCGTGATGCTCGCCAGCATGCTGGCGTGGACCGTCCGCTTCGGCCTGTTCGCCTGGGGCAATCCGGGTCCGGGCCTGTGGATGATCGTGCTGTCGTGCATCGTGTACGGCATGGCCTTCGACTTCTTCAACATCTCCGGCTCGCTGTTCGTCGAGGGGCAGAGCGACCCGTCGATCCGCGCCAGCGCGCAGGGCCTGTTCATGCTGATGACCAACGGCGTGGGCGCGGTGCTGGGCAGTTCGCTGAGCGGCCTGATCATCGACCGCTGGTTCACCCATGCGGACGGCGGCAAGGACTGGCACGGGATCTGGACGACGTTCGCGCTGTATGCACTGGTGGTGGCGGTGCTGTTCGCATTCCTGTTCAGGCACAGGCACGATGCCGGCGCGGTCGCCAGCGCGCACCCCGGGCGCGGTGAAGTGGCCGCCCCCTGAGAACCGGCCGGGCGCAGGTGGCGTACGCGCTGCCGCTACAATGCGCCGATGCGCATCGGCCCCTACCTGATCGACCCGCCGGTGGTGCTCGCCCCGATGGCGGGCGTCACCGACAAGCCGTTCCGCCTGCTGTGCAAGCGGCTGGGCGCGGGGCTGGCGGTGTCGGAGATGACCAGCGCCGACCCGCGCCTGTGGCAGACGCGCAAGTCGCTGCAGCGGATGGATCATGCCGGCGAACCCGAACCGGTCAGCGTGCAGATCGCCGGCTACGACCCGGCGATGCTGGCCGAGGCGGCGCGCTTCAACGAAAGCCACGGCGCGCAGATCATCGACATCAACATGGGCTGCCCGGCGAAGAAGGTGTGCAACGTGTGGTCCGGCTCCGCCCTGCTGCAGGACGAACCGCTGGTGGCGCGCATCGTCAAGGCGGTGGTGGCCGCGGTCGACGTGCCGGTGACGCTGAAGATCCGCACCGGCTGGGATCGTGACAACCGCAATGCGCTGAACATCGCGCGCATCGCCGAAGATGCCGGCATCGCCGCACTGGCCGTGCACGGCCGCACCCGCGCCGACAAGTACGAAGGCGAGGCCGAATACGAAACGATCGCGGCGGTAAAAGCGTCCGTGCGGATTCCGGTGCTGGCCAACGGCGACGTCTGCACGCCACGGCAGGCGAAGCACGTGCTCGACCTCACCGGTGCCGACGCCGTGATGATCGGCCGCGGCGCCCAGGGCCGGCCGTGGATCTTCCGCGAGATCGCGCATTACCTGGTTACCGGCGAGCTGCTTGCGGAACCGTCGCCGGCCGAGGTGGCGCGGATCCTGCTCGGCCACCTGGAACACCTGTACGCGTTCTACGGTGAGCGCGCCGGCGTGCGCATCGCGCGCAAGCATCTGGGCTGGTATGCGAGGGACCGCCCGCAGAACGCGGCATTTCGCCAGGTGGCCCATCACGCCGAAAGCGCCGACGAACAGCTGCGGCTGACCCGCGACTATTTCGCCACGCTGGGCAGCGCTCTGCGCACGGCGGCCTGATTCCTTCCGGCGTGCTTTCGCCTGTGACGTCACGTACCATCGCGGCTCAGCGAATGCGAACCCTCGCCCCATGAATCACCGGCTTACCGCAGTTCCCCCGCACGAGGCTGTCGATCAGCTCGAACGCGCCCAGACACGCTGGTCGCTGATCGACAGCCTGCTTCGCCGTCTGGCTTCGCGGCTCACCTACGCAGCGGAAGGCCGCAGTCCGCGACTGGACGGCACGCTGGCGGATATCCGCCAACAGATGCGCGAGCCGCTCGACGAAGATGCCCTGGAACCCCTGCTCACCCGACTGGCCGAAGCGGTCAGATCGCTCGACGAATCGCCGGCATCGGCGACGGCCGCCACAGCGCCATCCGCGCCCGTCGATACCTCCGCAGGCGAGCTGCTGCTGGCCCTGCTCGACCGGCTGAAGCTGGACGAAGCCTCCAGCGCGCGCCTGGTCACCCTGCGCGCAGCCATCGCGGACGCCCCCGACCTGCCCGCACTCGCACGGCAGGCCGAAGCGCTGGCCGGCATGGTCAACCGGCACTACCGGCAGCTCGGGGAGCAGCGGGCGGCCGCCGAACGATTGCTGACCCACGTCACCCGGCAACTGGAGCAACTGGTCCACTATCTGGCGCACGAAGGCGCCGATCGCCAGGACGGCAGCGGCGCACGCCAGGAACTCGACCACCGCCTGATCGGCGAGATCGATGCGCTGGGCAGCCGGATGCATCAAGCGAGCGATCTGGGCGCGCTGCAGCTGGAGGTCCAGTCGCGGCTCGGCGCCATCACCTCGCACCTGGAGACTTTCCGTGAACGCGAGACCGCCAGGGAACGCGACTGGCAGATACGCGCCGAACAGATGAACCAGCGCATCCGCGAATTGGAGCTCATGGCGCAAACCATGGAGGCCAATCTGCATCAGGAGCATCAACTGGCCTCGACCGATGCACTGACCGGGATCGCCAACCGGCTGACCTTCGAGCAGCACATGGCCGCAGCCTGCCTGGAAGTGGCACAGACAGGCGTCGATACCTGCCTGCTGGTGCTGGACATCGACCGTTTCAAGCACATCAACGACAGTTTCGGCCATGCCGCCGGCGACCGTGCGCTGCGCATCGTTGCCGAGCAACTGAAGGCCCGGCTGCGAGCCGACGACCTGCTGGCACGCTACGGCGGCGAGGAATTCGTGGTGGTACTGGCGGCAACCAGCGCGCAGGCCGGCTTGCGCGTCGCCGAAATGCTGCGCGCCTGCATCGAGGGCATCGGCTTTCGCGGCCAGCAGCAGCCGGTGCGCATCACGCTCTCATGCGGGCTGACCGCGTTGCGGGCCGGCGACACGCCGGACAGTGCTTTCGAACGCGCCGACCGGGCGCTGTATCGGGCCAAGCACGCCGGTCGCAACCGATGCGAGGTACTTTGAAGATCGCATGGTGTGCAGCCGTCCAGACGGCTGAACCATGCCCGCACCGCCGGCCTGCCGACCGGCTGCAAACCGGACCGACCCGTTGTATCATGATCAACTTCTTTTATCTCTTCATCCGAAAGGAAGGATGTATTCCGCAATGAGCAGCCACCTCTTCACCTCCGAATCGGTTTCCGAAGGCCATCCGGACAAAGTTGCCGATCAGATTTCCGACGCCGTGCTCGACGCGATCATCGCGCAGGATCCGCGCGCCCGCGTGGCCTGCGAGACGATGGTGAAGACGGGCGTGGCGATCGTCGCCGGCGAAATCACCACCAGCGCGTGGATCGATCTGGAAGCGCTGACCCGCAAGGTCATCCTCGACATCGGCTACGACTCCAGCGACGTCGGCTTCGACGGCGCCACCTGCGGCGTGCTGAACCTGATCGGCAAGCAGTCGCCGGACATCAACCAGGGCGTGGACCGCAAGAATCCGGAAGACCAGGGCGCCGGCGACCAGGGCCTGATGTTCGGCTACGCCACCAGCGAGACGAAGGACATGATGCCGGCGGCGATCTACTACTCGCATCGCCTGGTCGAGCAGCAGGCCAGGGTGCGCAAGAAGAAGAACGCGCCGCTGCC